>NZ_JBPXMQ020000037.1:0-61935 GCF_053470405.2 Azospirillum mesophilum | reverse complement strand
AGTAGGTCGCCGCCAGGTCACCACGGCACACGCCAACATCCGCTGGACGACGCTTCAACACTTACACCCTTCGACACGACACACCAAAAGCCGGCGCTCCCCACAAGGAGCGCCGGCTTTGTATTACGCTGTGCGCGGCAGGGCTGCTGAATTGTGGTTGCCCGCGCCGCACTGCATAATTGAGGTCTCGGCGATGGAGGCGGCTATGGCGATCGATACGGATCGCGTCGATGACGCCGTGCTTGCGTTGTTGTGGTTTGGGCTGCACGACGACGTACGGGCGTGGAAGTCCTTTGATTGGGAGGCGATGGACCGTCTGCATGCCAAGGAGCTGATCAGCAATCCCGTCGGAAAGGCCAAGTCCGTGGTGTTCGCGCCCGAGGGGTTGGAGCGCGCCGAGCAATTGTTCAGGGAACTGTTCGCGAAGTGGCAGTCCGGCGAGTAACGCGATCTTTTTCCTCGGCGTAGCGGTCGCGGCCGCTTCTCACGCTATGTATTTTCCATAAGATGACTTATCGAGTTTTAAAGTCGCGCCGAAAGGCTATTGTCACAGCCCCATTCATCCCCAAAGCCGCTTGCCTACAAAGCGCGCAATGCCACCCCTTTGCCAGTCCCGTCAAGGCCTCCTTCGTGGATGGCCTTGGACCGAGCCGCCAGACTCACCAGCCGCTCTCGCGGATCAGGACGCCCAGGGCGATGCGCCACAGGCGGCGGCCCCAGCTTATGCGCTCGCCTTCGATCAGGACGGTGCCGCGGACGGCGTGGGGAAGCCGCAGGCCGGTGTCCGGTGCCAGGGTGGCGCGGTAGACGGCTTCCTCCGTCACCATCTTTCCGCTGGGCAAGGCCCGGGCGGCGACGCCCCCGCCGTGGGTGGAGGCGAGTTCGGCGGACTCCAGTTCGCGCGTCGGGAGCGCGTCGATGGCGCGCAGCCGCAAGGGCGTCGGGGTGGAACCATCCTCCGGAATGAATTGGGCGGCGGCGCCGGGCGTCAGGCGTGCGAGGTCCGCCTCCGCAACATAGGCTTGGGCGACGACGCTGTCCGGTTCCACGAGAAGGGCCAGCGGCTCTCGCGCGGCGACCCAGGCTCCGGAACGCAGATGATCGGCCAGTTCCAGCACGCGGCCGGCGAAGGGCGCGCGGACCGTCATCTCCGCCTGTTGCGCGGTCAGGGTTTCCAGGTCGGCGACCGCCCCTTCCATTTGTTGCCACGTCACGGGCAACTGCGAGGCCTGTTCGGGATCCGCCGCCTGGGCGTTGGCCTGCACCTGATGGAGGCGGATTTGACGCTCCGCCTGGGCGATCCTGTAGGACAGGTCGGGCGAGTCCAGAACGAAGGCGGGGGCGTTCGCGTCAAGCCCCGCCCCTACCCCGTCGGGCATGGTCCGGATCCGGCCGGCGTGCAGCGCGTAGAGCACGGCCTGTCGCTCGGCGTGCAGCATGGCCGGAGCGGACACCTCGCTGCGCCAGGGCACGAGGAAGGCGGCGACGAGCAGGCCGAAGGCGGCCAGCGTGGCGGCGCTGTTGCGGTTCCAGCGCATGGCGCGGCGGTGGGCCGCCCAGGCGGCGAGCTCGGACAGGATCGGACGCACGATGAACCAGCCGATCTCCACCATCATCAGGAACAGGCCGAGAAGCTTGAAGAACAGGTGATAGACGAGCAGCGCGATGCCCGTGAACAGCACGAAGCGGTAAACCCAGATGGACAGCGCGTAGCCGATCATGAAGCGCCGCCGCCCCGGCGTCTGCACCTCCGGCGGCGGGGCGCCAAGGGCGAACAGCCGTTCCCGCAGCCACCAGCGGCCCATGGCGAAGGCGCGGTCCTGCAGGTTCGGGATGTCCAGGGCGTCGGCCATCAGGAAATAGCCGTCGAAGCGCATCAGCGGGTTCAGGTTCACCGCCAGCGTCATGATCCACGTCGTGCCGGCCAGCATGAAGACGCCGGAGCGAAGCGGCCCGTCCGGCAGGAAGCTCCAGGCCAGCGAGGCGAAGGCGGCCAGGGTCAGTTCCGCCAGCATGCCGCCGGCGTCGATCAGCAGCCGGTGGCGGCGGGAGGTCAGGCGCCAGGCTTCCGTCGTGTCGGTCCACAGCACGGGCATCAGCACCATGAAGGCCACGCCCATGGACGGCACGCGGCAGCCACAGAGCCGCGCGGCGTAGCCGTGCCCGAGCTCGTGGATGATCTTGGCGAACAGAAGCGCCGCACCGCCCATCGCCGCCCCTTCCAGCGTGAACAGGTGCAGGAAGCTGTGGGTGAAGCTGTCCCACTGCCGGCCGATCAGGAACAGACCGAGCGCCGCGACACCCAGCACCAGCGCGAGGAATCCCGGCGTGAACAGGCGGCGGACGATGGGAAGCGTGGCGCGCAGGAAGGCGTCGGGCCTGACCAGAGGCACGCGCAGGAACAGGTAGTTCTTCAGCAGCCACTTCAGCGGGTGCAGCCGGCGCAGATGGACCACGCGGGCCATGCGCGCGGTGCCCTGCGGGCCGATGGGGTGCAGAAGCTCGCTCCGCTCTGCGAACTGGAGGAAGTGCAGCACCTCCTCGGGCGTGACCGGCAGGGGCGTTTCGCGATGGATCGCCTCCGCGATGGCATCGGCGCGCCCCAGCGGCCAGCGTTGCAGGATCTCGAACTCCAGCCAGCCGATGCGCAGGAAGCGGTTGGCCGCCGGGTCGTGCAGGGTCCAGGTCGGCGCGCCATCGTGGGTCGGCGGGCCGGGCAGCAACGCCAGATCGTCGCGCAGCGGCGGCAGAGGCGCTTCGGCCGGCGAGGTCGGTGCCCCTGGGAGCATCCCTTGCGGCGCGGTCAGAACGTCAGCCATTGGCGCGCCGTAGCGATGGGGCGGCGGAGGATCCACAGCGCCAGCGGCGCCGTCTCGCCATAGACCTTGGCGGTGCCCTTGAAGCCAAGGCGCGGCGTCTCGCCCTCCCCCACGAAGCTCGCCTTCAGGCGGTAGGCGACCACGCCGTCGGGCATGGTCTGCGCGCGGTAGCTGGTGGATTGCAGCCGCGCCCGCATCGGCGCGTCCGGTGCCACATTGAGAAAGAAGGCGACGTCCGCATGCTCGTCCAGCGGGATAGCGTCGCCGACCGGCAGGCGGATTTCCAGCTCCACGTCGGCGGGGTTGGCGACGATCATGATCCGCTCGCCCTGCGTCACCGGCTTGCCGATCCAGTCGTTGGGATCGTCGAACACCGCCACGCCCGCCGCCGGGGCGGCCAGGGTGGCGCGGTCGAGGAGGCTTTGCAGATAGGCGATTTCCGCCGCCTGCTGCTCCAGATGGCCCTGGAGGATGGACAGCTTCGCCTTGGCCTTCGGGTCGAAGACGGCCTGCTGCGTGGCCTGCTGGTATTCGGTCTGCGTGACTTCCCGCGCCTTCTGCGCGACCTTCAGCTTGCTGCGCAGCTGCGCGGTGTCGAGCGCGAACAGCGGCTGGCCGGCGGCGACGGTCTGGTTCGGGGTGACGGCGACACTGTCCACCACCCCGTCGAAGGGCGCGCGGACCAGCGTCGGCGTGTGCGGTACCACCTCCGCCGGGGCGAGCACCGACTGGCGGACGGGGAAGGCCGCCCCGCCCAGAAGCAGGGCGAGGGCCGTGACGGCCGCCGCCTTCTTCCAGGCGGAACCGCCCCGGCGCAGGCGCGGGCGGCGGGCGTGGGCGAGCACCCAGGCGTGGGCGTAGGCGTCGGCGATGTGGGCCAGCAGATGCCGGTCGGCCTCGGTCCAGGGCTCGGCGCGGGCGAACAGCAGGGCGCCGACGCGCTCGTCGCCGGGGGCGACCAGGGGGACCCACAGGGCGCAGGGGGCCAGATGCTCCGCCCATTCGTCGCCGAGCGGTCCGGGCACATCCTCCGCCGTCACGGGGCGCGGATCCGCCCCGCCTTCCCCGCCCGCCACATCCGCGCAGAGGCGGCGGAGCCATTGGGCGTAGGGGCTGGCGAGGTCTGGCACGGCCACGCCGGACAGCGCGTCGATGCGCCCGCGCGCGTCGCCGATCCACACGGCGGCCTGCTGGTAGGGCAGCACCCCGGCGGTCTCGTTGGCCATCACGAAGGACAGCTCCGCCCGCCCCGCGTGCCGCGCCCGCCGCTCGATCTGGAGCAGGGCCGACAGCCGCAGGAGCTGCCGGTTCAGCTGGGCGCTCATTGTGTAGGACCGCTGGGGTTAGCACCCGCAGGCTTCGGCTCCTCGGGGGGGGCGATCAGGGCGCGGCCGCTCATGCCCGGAAGCAGGTCGGGGGCCGGGCCGATGATGGCGGCGTAGATCTTCACGGACTGGCTGACCGGATCGACGCGGCCCGACAGGCGGGACACCTTGGCGGCGTAGCTCTTGCCCGTCTCGTCCACCTCCACCTGGAAGCCGGTGCCCACGCCCAGCCACGTCAGCCAGCGGGAGGGGATGATGGCCTCAAGCTCCAGCTGCTTGTCGTCGAGGATGTCCAGCATCGGCTGCCCTTCCCCGATGAACTGGTAGCGCTTGACCGACACGCCGGCCACCCGGCCCGCGAAGGGGGCGGAGACGGTGCAGCGGTCCACCATCGCCCTGGTGATGCCGACCTCGGCCGCCGCGGTTGCCACGTCGGCGTGGGAGACGTTCATCTCCTTGACGCTGACCGAGCCCAGCTTGCGCAGCTTCTCGTTCACGTCCTGGAGTTGGCGGTTCTTCTCCAGCACCGCGACGGCGCGGGCGTGCTGCCCCTCCTGCACCGCGCAGTCGAAGCGGACCAGCACCTCGCCCTGCTTGAAGCGGTCGCCGTCCTCGATGGACAGGTCGCGGATGCGGCCGGCCATGGGGCTGGACAGGGTCGTTGCGACGCGCGCCGTGACCTGCGCCCGGATCTCGCGGGAGACGACCGGCAGGGAATCCCCGCCGGCCTCCGCCGCCATTGCCGGTCCTCCGACGAGGAGGAGAGCGGCGGCGGAAAAACACGCCCTGAAGGAAAGACACGCCCTGAAGCGATGCATCATGATGCCGGCGGTGCGTCTGGGTTGGCGGGGGTTTCGGACGTCTTTTCGGGAGCCGGGTCGAGGTGCGGGACCTCCGGCAGGCGCCCGGCATCGAGGTTGTCGAGCGCATCCCGGACCACGGCGCTGAGCGCCTTCAGATCCTTGGTCTCGACCGAGGCCGGCACCGGATCGAAGCCCAGCGAGGTGTAGAGGTTCGCAAGCGACGCTTGCAGGTCGGTGAAGGCGCGGTCGCGGTCGAGTTCCGCGGCCACCGCCGCAAGGCCGCGGCGGATCCTCTCGAACTCCGGCTCCGACTGGGCCAGCCCGCCGTTGGCGACGGCCCTGGCGATGCCGGCCTCCACCCGCGCGACCTCCTGAGCCGAGTCCAGAGTCTCCACGGCGCGCAGATACTGCTGGTAACTGACGTTGACCTGCGTCAGCACGGCGACACTGAGCGCCAGACGGCGGACCTTCGACACCTCGATCTGCCGTTCGGCGGCGTCGATGGCGACCGGGCCGCTGATCAGGTTGACGAGGTTGTAGGTGGCGCGCACCCCCGCCTCGGCCCACAGGTTGTTCACAAGGAAGGAGTTGCTGTCGTAGTTCAGCCCGCCCAGGATCGACAGGCCCGGCACCATCCGGACCATCTCCTTGTACAGGTTGTTGCGGTCGACCCGCTCCTGGTACGCCTCCTCACGCAGTTCGGGGCGCTGGGACAGGGCGATCAGCTCCAGCGACGGCAGGTCGGCCGACAGGCTGCGCGGCACCGGCGGCATCTCCGGCGGCGGGACCACCGTGAATTCCGTGCGCGGCGGGATGTTGACGAGCGCGGCCAGCTGCGCCTTGGCGACCGACAGGTCCGACTTCAGGCGGCGGAGCTGCGTGATCACCTGCAGCAGGTTCTTGCGGTATTCCAGCGTCTGGAGCACCGGCTCCAGCGAATCCTTGGAGATCTGGGCGTTGGCCTGCAGCGCCTTTTCCGCCTCCGCCAGCAGCGGGTCGATCTTCGGCAGCAGGCGTTGCGCGGTGGCGGTGCGCCAGTAGGCGCTGCGCACCTCCTTGGCGATGTTGTTGATGACTCGGCGCCGCCGTTCCACGGCGATCAGCGCGCGGTCGCCCTGCTGGCGCGCCTGGAAATAACCGACGCCGAAGTCCAGCAGGTTCCAGGAGAAGGTCAGGTCGGCGGTGCTGCGGAAGCGGTCCTGCGAGGTCGAGGGTTCCAGCGACTGCCGCCGCGTGATGACCGACAGGCTGGACGAGGCGGCTTCGTTGTTGCGGCCGTTGTAGCCGGCGCTCGCCGCCAGACGCGGCAGCATGTTCATCACCGCCACGTCGAACTGGCTGGACTGCAAGGCCGCCTCGACGCTGGCGAGCTGCTGGTCGTAGTTGAACTTCAGCGCCCGCGCCACCGCCTCGTGCGCGGTCAGCGGCCCGGTCAGGGGCTCCTGGTCCTTGTAGAGCAGCGCGAAGTCGGCCTTGGCGCGCGCCAAATGCTCCTCCGGCTGAATCGGGGCCGGGGCGATCGCGCAGGCGCCGAGAAGGGCAACGGCGCCGAACGTGGCGAAAGAGCGGAGCATTGGGTTGGGACTCATGCGGGTGATTATGGATGGATGTGGATTGGTTCGGTTGTGATCAGGCTGCGTTGCGGTCGTCGTCCGACAGCAGGAGCGAGTCGAGGAGCGCCCGCGCCTCCGCCAGCAGCCCCGGCCGCCCGGCGGCGTGGAGCTGCGCGGTGAAGGAGCTGCGGCCGGCCAGCGGTCCGGCGTCGGCCATCCTGCGGCCGGCACCGGTCCCAGCCCCGGTCCAGGCGTCGGCGCCTTCCATGGAGTCCGGCACCCCGGCATCCGCCCGCCGCTCGCCGTTGGCCTGCGGCTGGTTTTCGCCCTCGCCCTGCCCGGCCGGCTGGCCTTGGGGCTGGCCCTGGCCCTGCTCAACGCCTGTCTGGTTGGGGCCTGTCTGGTTGGGGCCGGGTTGGTTCTGGCCCGGCTGCTGGCCCCGGCCGTCGCCGATGGGCGTCTGGGTGGTCAGGTCCTGGGTGACGAGCACGCGGAACTGGGCCGCCGCCTGATTGCCGCGCGTGTCCTTGGCGACGATGACGATGTCCAGCGCGCCGCGCGCGTCGGCCGGCGGCGCGCCGCGGAAGGCGAGGTTCTGGGCGTCGAACTGCAGCCAGTTCGGCAGCGGGCTGCCGTCCGGACGGGTCGCCTGATAGTCGAGGCGCTCGCCGGGGTTGGTGTGCCGGAAGACGTTTTTCGGCACCTGGAAGCTGGTCTGCTGCTGCGGCAGAAGCGTCTGGTTGCCGACCGACCCGGCGAGGAACAGCTCCACGTTGGCCTGGCTGGTCTGCCGGAAGATCGCGGAGGACGACAGCTCGCCCCTGCCCTGGATGTTCAGCCGGCCGGCCTCCGCCACCGCGCTGGACCCGAAGCCGCCGTTGTCGCCGGTCTGGACGGAGCTGATCGTGTTGGCGGTGGCGACCGCCGTGGTCAGCGCGTCGGCCGAGGCCGGCGTTCCGGTGACGATGGCGGCGGTCGGGGTGGAGTTGCCGACGCCGGTGATCAGCGTCTGCGACGCGGTGGCGACCGGGTTCACCGGCGCCGCCGCGGCGGACGTGGTCGCGGCCGGGGTGGCGGCGAGCGGAGCCTCGGCGCGCTGCACCTCCGCCGTGATGGTGAAGGTGACGCCCAGCGTGGCCGAGGCGCCCGCCGTGTCGGTGGCCCGCAGGGTCAGCGCCAGCGTGCCGGCGGCCTCCTGCGGCGGGGTGCCGCGGAAGCTCAGGGTGGCGGCGTCGAAGCTGAGCCAGGAGGGCAGCGGACGGCCGTCGGCCAGCGTCGCCGTGAAGGTCAGCGTGTCGCCCTGGTCCACGTCGGCGAAGCGGCCCCGATCGACGCTGAGCGCGATCGCCTGCCCGGCGAAGCCGGAGGCGGTCGGCGGGGCGCCGGTGACGGTCGGCGCGTCGTTCGTGCCGGTGATGGTGACGTCCACGTTGCGGGTGACCGTGCCACCCTGCCCGTCCGACACGGTGATCGCGTAAGTCTCCGTGATGGTCTGGCCCTGGCGGAGGAACTGCAGCGCGGCGTTGTCCACCGTGTAGGTCCAGGCGACCACGCCGCCGGCCCCCGTGCCCGTCGTATCCGCCGAGCGGACGGCGGTCAGCGTGCCGAGCGGGGCCGTGCCGGTGGTCGACACGAAGGCCGAGGTGACGGTGTGGGTGTTGGTCAGGTCCACGTCCGCGAAGCTGATGGTCCCGGTGTCGCTGAGCGTGCCGTTGGGCGTGCCGGTGCCGGTGTCCTCGGTCACCGCGCCGGTTAGCTTGGCCACCACGACGGTGGGCGCGTCGTTGGTGCCGGTGATCGTAACCGTCACATTGCGGGTGGCCGTCCCGCCCTGCCCGTCCGACACGGTCACCGCGTATGTTTCCGTCACGGTCTGTCCGACCGCCAGGAACTGCACGGCGGCGTTGTCCACCGCATAGGTCCAGGTGATCACGCCCTTGTCGCCCGTCCCGGTCGTGTCCGCCGTGCGGACGGCGGTCAGGGTGCCGAGCTGGCTGGCGCCGCTGGTCGAGACGAAGGCGGCCGAGACGATATGCGCGTCCGTCAGGTCCACATCGGTGAAGGCGAGCGTACCGCTGTCGGTGAGCGTGCCGGTCGCGGCATCCTCCGTGACGGCACCCGCCGCCGTGGTGGTGCCGATCACCGGCGCGTCGTTGGTGCCGGTGATGGTGATGGTCAGGGTGGAGGCGCTGGTGGCCCCCGCCGTGTCGGTGACGGTGTAGCGGAAGGTCTCCGTCAGCGTTTCCCCGCGGGCGAGGGCCTGGACCGCCGGAACGCCGTTGTCGATGGCGTAGGTCCAGGCGCCGTCCGCCCCCATGGTCAGCGTGCCGTAGCCGCCGCGCAGGCCGGCACCCACCGTGCCCGTGGTGCTGCCGTAGGCCACGCCGGTGACGGTGCCCGGATCGTTGGCGTCGATCTCCAGGTCGTTGGTCAGGACGGTTCCGGTGGCGGGGGCCGTCGCGTCCTCCGCGATGGCGCCGGTGTCCGGCTTCGCCACCGGGGCGTCGTTCACGCCCGTGATGGTGATGCCGAGCGTCCGGGTGACCGGAGCGCCGCCGGCGCTGCTGCCGTCGGCGGCCAGCACGTCGTCCACCGTGTAGGTGAAGACCTCGTCGGTCAGCGTCTGCCCCTCGCGGAGCTGCTGGATGACGGCGAGGCTGCTGTCCAGCGCGTAGCTGTAGGTCCCGTCCGGCTTGATGGTCAGGCTGCCGTAGCGGCCGGCGACCGTGACGCCCTTGTCCGCGCTGGCATCCACGGTCGTGGCGGTCGCTCCCGCCCCTTGGATGGCTGTGACGGTCAGCGTCTGTGGGGCGATGGTGCCCAGCGCGTCGCGGTCGCGGTCGTTGGACAGCACGTTGCCGGTGACCGGGGCGGCGGCGTCCTCCAGGATGCCGTTCGTGTCGTTGGCCGCCTCGATGGCGTCCTCGACCGCCGTGACGGAGGTGACCAGCGAGACCGTGGCCGCCGACCAGGAGTTGTTCCCACCGATGGCGAGCGTCTGGCCGGTGGCCACGGCGTTCACCGGCGCGTCGGACAGGCGCGCGGTCAGGCCGCCCGGCGTGCCGTTCCAGTCGGCGTTGGGCACGAAGCGCAGGCTGGCCGTGGTCGGCAGGACCAGCGCGTTCGTGTCCGACAGGCCCGACGGCAGCGCCGTCCAGCTGGTGCCGTCGGTCGAATACCACCACTGGCCCTGGTCGGCCGTCGCGGCGTTGCCGACGATGGCGACCCCGGCCAGCGTGTGGGTGGAGGCGTCAGCACCGCCCGGAACGCCGGTGCGGTCGTCCGCCGCGTCGCCGTAGAGCGGGCCGAACAGGCTCGCCACCGTGGCGCCGGGGATGGCGCCGGTCGGCGTGTCCTCCGCGACGGCGGGCAGCGTGGCCGTGCCGGTGGCGGTGGGCGCGTCGTTGACGTTGGTGATCGTGGGCTGGAGCGCCACGGCTCCCAGCGACCAGCGGCCGGTCGCCCCCGCGCCGCCATCGGCGGACAGGTTCTTGAGGTCGTCGGCGGAGGCGCTGGCGCTCACCGGGTTCGCGGAGCCGTCGGCCAGCCGCAGCGTCAGCGCGCCCGGCGTGCCGTGGAAGTCCGCCGCCGGCACGAAGCGCACCGCCGTGTCGGCCGCGAGGACGAGCGCCGAGCCGGACGTCAGGCCGGTGGTCGGGATGGTCGTCCAGGTCGTGCCGTTGGCGAGATACTGCCAAGCGCCCTGCCCGTCCCGCACGCCGTTGCCGACCACCGCGACGAAGCTGAGCGGCGTGGCGTCGCCGCTGCCGCCGAGCGCGGTCTGGTTGTCGGTCGCGTCGGTGTAGCGACCGGAAAGCAGGCTGGCGAAGCTGGCGCCGGCCGGGCTGCTGTCCTCCACGACGGCTATGGCGACGGGGCCGTTGCCGGTGACCACCGGGCGGTCGTTCACCGCCGTGACGCTGGTCGTCAGGGCAAGCTGGTTCGCCGCGTCGGCGTAATGGCTGGTGCCGCCGGTGGCCGTGGCCGCGCTGAGGTCCACGACCGTGCCGCCGGCCGCCCCGCCCTCTTCCACGAGGCGGACGGCCAGATCCGGCGCCGGGCCGTTGAAGTTCCCGGCCGGCTGGAAGCGCAGCCGGTCGTTCGCCCCCAGCACCAGCGCCGTGGCGAGCGAGCGGTCGCCCAGATCGGTCCAGGCGCCGCTGCCGCCGAGCTGGTACTGCCACTGACCCTTCGCCGCGTCGGCGGTGGCGCCGACGATGGCGATGCCCTGGAAGGGATTGGCGCTGCTGCCGCCGGTCACCGCGTCGGGGCTGTCGGTCAGGCGCGCCGCGAACAGGTCGGCGACCCGCGCGCCGCCGTTGGCGGCGCTGTCGATGTCCTCCGCCACCGGGGCCAGGACCACGGCGGCGGTGGAGGTCGCCGTCGGGGCGTCGTTCACCGCCTCCACCGTGAAGCGGATGGTGTCCACGTCCTGGAGCGCGCCGCCGGAGCCGTAATTGCCCCGGTCGTCGCTGGTGATGGTGATGGTCTCCGCGCCGTTGAAGTCGGCGTTGCCCTGGTAGGTGACGGAGGCCAGCAGACGTTCGATCTGGTCCAGCGTGCCGGTCGCGGTCACCGTGGCGTCGCCCACGCCGTCGCCGGTACCGAAGCTCACCGCCCCGCGCGCCGCCGCGTCGCCCAGCGTCAGCACGCCGTGCTGCGCCGTCAAGGTGACGGTCAGGGTGCGATTGGCGGCCACCGGATTCTCGTTCACGTCCACATCGGCGACCGCGAAGCGGTTCGCGCCGGTGAAGGTGACGGCGGTGTCCTCCTTGATGCCGGTCAGGGTGCCGGGGACCGAGTTGACGGGGGCGTCGTTGACCGGGCTGACGCGGGCGACCAGCACGACGGTGGAGCCGCTGAACTGGTCGTTGTCGCCCTTGTTGCGGTCGCCATCGTTGGTCAGCCGGTCGTCGGCGGTCGTGTCGGTGCCGTTGCTGGTGCGGTCCCACAGCTTTAGCGTCAGCCGCGCGGTGGCGTCGGGGGAGCGCAGGTCGCTGTTGAACTGCGCGTTGGGCACGAAGCGCACGCGGTCGGTCGGGTTCAGCAGCAGCGCCGCCGTGGCCGAGCTGCCGGCGGGGATGGCGGTCCAGCGGGTGCCGTCCGTGGAGTACTGCCACACGCCATCGGCGTTCGTCACGCCGGTGACGGCAAGGCCCAGCCCGTCGTTCGGCGTGCCGACGCCGCCCGTCCGGTTGTCCAGGTCGTGGGCGTCGGCGCCCAGCGTCCGGACCAGATCCGCCACGCTGTCGCCGGTGCCGGCGTAGGTGCCGCTGCCATTCCATTCCGCGATGGTGGTGCCGAGGATGATGCTGCCGTCGGCGCGGTCGAGCACCGGGGCGTCGTTCTCCGGCGCGACCTGGACCGTGTTGGTGAACAGGTCGGCCGCCGTCTGCGTCGTCGCGGCCCCATCGGCGCCGTTGCGCACGCTGACCGCGACGGTGCGCAGCGCGTTGGCGCCGCCCACCGGGTCGTCGCTGCCGTTGACGAAAGCGATCTGGCGGACCAGCGCCTGCACCGCCGCCGGGGTGGCGTTGCCGTTCAGCGCGATGCTCAGGTCCGCGCCGCCGGTGCCGCCCGAAAGCGTGCCGATGCTGGCGCCGTTCCACAGCACGTCGCTGCCCGACAGGCTGATGCCGTGGGAGGCGGCGTCGCCGCTGCCGGTCACCACCAGCCGGTCGTCGACCCGCCCGCTGCCGTTCTTGAAGGACGCGGTGACCACGCCGCCGTCGAAGGTGGCGTTGTCGGTGTCGGTGATGGTCACCTGCGCGTCGTCGAACAGGCGCTGGGCCGGGGCGTTCTCGTCATAGGTGACCGGGGTCAGCACGGCCGGGGCGCCGATGCGGATCGGGTCGTTGACGGGAAGGACGGTCACCGCCGTGGCGGCGGTCGCGGTCAGCGCGCCGCCGGTCCCCTGGTCCACGCTGGTGGAGCCGCGCCGGTCGTCCACGGTCAGGTCGATGGACACCGGGCGCGCCGCCACGCTGTCCACGTTCAGGCTGCTGTTGGCGTAGGTGACCGCCTGGATGATCTGGCTGGCCTGCGCCTGCGTCACCGCCGTCGTGCCGCCGATGGTGACGCTCAGCACGCCGGGAGTGCGCGCGTCGATGGTGCCGATCACGAGGTCGTCGGACGGATCCGCCGTGCCGACGGCGAGGCGAAGCTCCGTGCCGCTGGCGTAGAGGGAGCCGGCGCTGGCCGCGCTGCCGGCGAAGCCGAAGACGTCCTCCGCGTTCGGCGTGCCGCCGCTGCGCTGGAAGGTCAACACCACGCCGCGGTAGTCGTTCGGCCCGCCCGTGGCGTCGCCGATGTCCGCGTCGGCCAGGGTGGCGTCGCGGTCCAGCAGGACGGGCGCGCCGCCCTCCGTGAAGGTCGGGCCGCTGGCGCCGAAGTTGCCGATGGTCGGCCGGTCGTTCTCCGGCGTGACGGTCAGTCGAACGCTCGCCGCGCCGGCGGTGCCGCCGTCGCCGTCATCCACCGTGATGGTCAGCGTGCGCTGGCCGGTGGTCGGACGGTCGCTGGCGTTCTGGTAGGTCAGCGCCTCCACCACGCGCTCGACGTTCGCGATGGTGGCGTAGGTGGCGGCGTCGGCGCCGTTCAGGTCGATCCGGAGCGTGCCGCCGTTGCCGCCGCTGGCGGTGCCGATCGCTCGCCAGTCACCGGCGGACCAGACCTGCACGGTGCTGCCGGACAGGCGCACCGCACCCTCCGCCGCCGCCGGGGCGATCGGCAGCGACAGCACGTCGTCCGGCGCCGGCCCGCTCACGCGGATGAAGCCCCCGCGCAAGTCGGGGCTGTCGGCGTCGATCAGCGACACCGCCGCCGGGTTGGCGATCAGCGCGGCCGGCGCGCCGCCGATCAGGTTGACCGCGTTCTCCGCGAAGGTCACGTCCTGGTAGCTGCCGGCGAAGCGCGGCTCGTCGTTCACCGTCTGGATGGTGATGGTGGTGACCGGGCGGTTGCTGGTCTCCACCGCCAGCGGGCCGACGCTGCCGGCGTCGGTCACCTGCACCTCGACCGTACGGCTGGCGCCCAGCGGCGCGTCGTCGGTGTTGGTGTAGGCGATGCCCTGAAGCAGGGTCCGCCACGCGGCGATGGGTTGGCCGGTGCCGCTGGCCGGCGTGATGGTCAGCGTGGTCTGGGTGCCGTTCACCGCCGTGGCGACGGTGAAGGTGGCACCGCCGATGGTGACCGTGGCGCTGCCCGCCGCGCCCAGCGGAACGTCCACGAAGCCGGCCCCGCCGGTGGTCGGCAGGCGCAGGATCTCCGCGTCGCCGTTGCGCACGCCGCCGACCACCAGCCGCATGGCGCTGAAGGCCGTGTCGTCCAGGTCGGCGAGGGTCGCGTCCGGCGCGATGAGGACCGGCGTGCTCGGCGCGTTGGCCGCTTCGGTGAAGGTGACCGCGTGGTCGGTCCCGGCGGTGGCGCCGTTCAGGTCGGCCACCGGCGCGTCGTTGTCGGGCAGGACGGTGACCGCGATGTCGGCCCCGGCCAGTGTGCCGCCGGGGACGCCGTCGTCCACCGTGATGGTCAGCGTCCGGTCGCGCGTCGGCGTGTCGGAAACGTTGGCGTAGGTCAGGCTCTGGACCAGCGACCGCACCACCTCCGGTGTGGCGATGGGGCTGGTGAAGGTCACCGTGAAGGGGGCGCCGTTGCCCGTGCCGCCATTGGCCGTGCCGATGGTCGCCCAGCCCGTCCCGTCGAAGCGCTGGAGGTCCGTGCCGTTCAGGCGGAAGTCGCCGGTGACGCCGACGCGGTCCTCCGCCAGCAGGCCGCTGACCGTCAGGCCGCCGCCGTTGAAGGTCGGGCTGTCGAGGTCGACCAGCGTGACGGCGCTGTCCAGCACCTGCGGCGCGGCGTTGACGACGTTCTCCCGGAAGGTGACGGCGTTCAGGCCGCTGAGGCGCGGCTTGTCGTTGGCCGGGGTGAAGTCAATGGTGACGGTCGGCGGGTTGCTCGCCCGCTCGTCGTCCACCGCCACGGCGTCGTCCGTGCCGGCGTCGGTCGCCTGCACATGGATGGTGCGCGTGCCGGTCGGGTCGTCGCTGGCGTTGCGATAGGTGATGCCGCGCAGCAGCCCTTGCAGGTTGCCCAGCGTGGCCTGGGTCGCCGATGCGGCGCCGTCCATTGGGCGGATGTCCACCTGCCGGGCGCCGTTCACCGTGGCGATGCCGACGCTGAACCGGCCAAGCGCGCCCGCGTCCACCACCCGACCCGCCACGTCGGTGCCCAGCGCGAAGGCGGTCCCGCCGATGGTCAGATACTCGGACTCCGCGTGGGTCAGGCCCTCCACGGTCAGCACGAGCCGGGTCAGGTTGCGGTTGTCCACGTCCGACAGGACGGCGTCCGGGGCGATGGCCAGCTCCGGCTCGGGGCCGTTGGCGGCTTCCGCGTAGGTCAGCCGGACGGTGGCGCCGGCCGCGCTGCCGTTCAGATCGACGACCGGAGCCTCGTTGGTCGGGACGACCGTGACCTCGGCCCTCGGCGTGTTGCTGTCGAGCAGGGTGCCGGCCGGAGCGCCGTTGTCGAGCGAGCCGGCGTCGCGGACCTGCACGGCGAAGCCGCGCTTGGTCGCGAATTCCGGGTCGTCGGAGACGTTGCGGTAGGTGATGCCGGCCAGCAGGGTCTGCGCGTCGGCCCGCGCCATCGCCGTGGCGGCGCCGTCCGGCGTGATGGTGATGGTGGCACCCGTGCCGCTGACCGCGACCGTGACCGCGAAGCTGGTGCCGCCCGCCGTGACCGTGCCGGTCGCGGCGGTGCCCAGCGCGAAGTCCGTGCCGCCGATGCGCAGAAGCTCGCTGTTGCCGTCCAGGATGTTGGTCGCGGCGATGGTCAGGCGGACGAGGTTCGGGCTGTCCGGGTCGGTGATGGTGGCGTTCGGCCAGAGCGCCGCCCCCGTGGTGGCGTCGGTGCCGTCCACCTCCGTGTAGGTCAGCGTCGTGTCGCGGCCGCCCAGCGCCCCGTTCAAATCCACGACGGGGGCGTCGTTACTGCCGGTGATGGTGATGGTCAGGGTGGCGGTCTGCGGGGTGCCGACCCCGGCGCCGTTGTTGTCGGTGTCGTTCACCGTGTAGGTGAAGACGTCCGTCCAGCTCTGCCCGGCGCGCAGCACCTGCGCGGCGGCGGTGTTCAGCGCGTAGCTGTAGGAGCCGTCAGCGTTCAGCGTCAGCGCCCCGTGCTGCCCGGCCACCGCCGTGCTCACGCCGGTCGTCACGGCGCCCCCGTTGGCCCCGGCGACGACGCCCTTGACCCGCAGCGTCTGGTCGCGGTCCACGTCCTGGTCGTTGAACAGCACGCCGGTCGCGGCGGTCTTGGAGACGCTGGCCGTGTCCTCGTCGATGGTGTCGGTGTCGGCGGTCGGGACCGTGTCGTCGCTGACCTTGTTGACCGTGACCGTGAAGGTCCCGCTGCGCGACGCCTTGGCGGCACCCTGGTCGGAGCTGTAGGCGGTGACCGTCAGCGTCGGCGACTGGTTGCCCGGATCGGTGCTGTTCCAGTCGGCCGGCGGACGGATCGCCAGCTTCGGCAGTTCGGCGGCCGACAGCTCGGCCGTCTTGAAGGTGCCGTTGCCGTCGGCGGTCAGCGTCAGCGCCACGCCGTTGTCCTTCAGCACCCAGCCGGCGGGGATGCCGCTCAGCACGAAGGTCAGCGTCTCCGCCGGAGCGACTGTATCGGTGTTGGTGTCGGTGATGGACAGCGGGATGTCCGTGTCCTCGTTGCCGGACACGTTGGCGGCGGTCAGCCCCGGCTGGTCGGAGACGGGGTGCACGGTGATGGTCGTGCTGGTGCTGCGGGTGGTCGGCGCGCCCGACGGGCCGCCGTAATTGTGGTCGTCCACGTTCATGGTCAGGGTGACCGTGCCGCTGTAGTCCAGCGGCGCGGTGTAGCCCAGATCCGCGAGCGCGGCGTTCACCTGCGCCAGTGTGCCGGCGATGGTGACCGCGCCCGTGCCGTTGCCGGTCACCGTGGCGCCGGTGCCGTTGTGGCGGTTGCTGGCGTCCACATGGGCGATGGAGGCCGTGCCCGTGCCGACGGTCACCGTGGCGGTGAAGGCGTCCGTGCCGCTGGGGTAGGCCACGTCCGCCGCGTCGGCGATCTGGAAGACCGCCGGGTTGCCGGCAGCACCGTTGAAGAGGACGGTGCCCTCCTCGTCCACGTCGGCAGTGGCCGGCGGGTTCACGAAGGTCGGCTGGTCGTTCAGCGGGGCGACGGTCAGCGCGAAGCTGCGCGTCGTGACGATGGCGGCTGAGGCGCCATCGTAGGCGAAGTCGCCCGGATCGGCGGCGCTGTTGTCGGTGTCGCCGCCCACGGTGCCGCTGAGCGTGCGGGCGCCGCTGTTGCCCAGGTCGTTGACGGTGACCGTCACCGTGGCGCTGCCGTTGACGTCGGTGCCCGCGAAGTAGCTCAGCGTGGCGAGCGCCGCGTTGAGCTGGCTTGCGGTGCCCCGCAGCGTGACGCTGGTCCCGCTGGTGACGTTGCCGACCGCCGTGGCGCCGTTCAGCCCGTTGATGGTCAGCGTGCCGGGGCCGCTGGTCAAGGCGATGGTCGCCTCCATCGTGGCGCTGCCGGCGTCCACGTCGGCGAGGGCGATCTTCGGCCGGCCCGACGCGCCGTCGAGCGCCAGCGTGCTGTCCTCGTTCAGCGTGTAGCCGTTGCCGGTCAGGTTGCTGACCGTGACGGTCGGCGCGTCGTTGACGGCGACCACCGTGACGGTGGAGGTGACCGTGCCGCTGCCCAGCACGCCGGTCCCGTTCTTCGCCTGCGCATCGTCGGTGCCGGCGTCCGTCACGGACAGGGTGAAGACGCGATTCGTGGAGGTGTCGGGTGTGTCGCTGGCGTCGGCGTAGGTGATGCCGCGCAGAAGTGCCTGCACCTCCGCCTTCGTGCGGGTGCCGCCGGCCGGGAGGATGGTGACGGTCTTGGCGGCAACGTCGGTCGTGACCGTGAAGGTCCCGCCCGCGACGGCGGTGGGGCCGGCGCTGCTGCCCAGGGTGAAGGCGACGCCGCCGATGGTCAGAACCTCGCTGGCACCGTCCTTCACGCCGATCCAGGCGATCTGGACGCCGCTGAGTTTGGCGCTGTCGATGTCGCTGGTCACGGCGGCGCCGAACAGGGACAGGACGTTGGCCGAATCGTGGGGGCCGCTGCTCTCGCGGAAGGTCTGGGTGACGGCGGTCGCACCCTGCCCGTCCAGCGTCACGACGGGTGCGTCGTTGCTGCCGGTGATGGTGATGGTCAGGGTGGCGGTCTGCGGGGTGCCGACCCCGGCGCCGTTGTTGTCGGTGTCGTTCACCGTGTAGGTGAAGACGTCCGTCCAGCTCTGCCCGGCGCGCAGCACCTGCGCGGCGGCGGTGTTCAGCGCGTAGCTGTAGGAGCCGTCGGCGTTCAGCGTCAGCGCCCCGTGCTGCCCGGCCACCGCCGTGCCCACGCCGGTCGTGGCGGTGCCCCCGTTGGCCCCCGCGACGACGCCCTTCACCCGCAGCGTCTGGTCGAGGTCCACGTCGCTGTCGTTGACCAGCACGCCGGTCGCGGCGGTCTTGGAGACGCTGGCGGTGTCCTCGTCGATGCTGTCGGTGTCGGCGACCGCGACGGTGTCGTCGCTGACCTTGGCGACGTTGACGATGATCGAGCCGCTGCGCGACGCCTTGGCCGCACCCTGGTCGGAGCTGTAGACCGTGATGCCCAGCGTGGGCGAACTGTGGTCGGTGCTGTTCCAGTCGGCTGGCGGACGGATCGACAGGTTCGGCAGCATGGCGGCCGACAGCTCGGCCGTGCTGAAGGTGCTGCCGCTGGCGGTCAGCGTCAGGGCCACCCCGTTGTTCTTCAGAACCCAGCCGGCCGGGATGCCGGTCAGGACGAAGGTCAGATCCTCGTCCACGCCGCGCGTGTCGGTCTCGGTCGCGGACAGGGCCAGCGAAATGTCCGTGTCCTCGTTTCCGGTGACCGTCACCGCCACGGCCGGGTTGGTGGTGCTGTTGATGATCAGGTCCGGCTGGTCGGACACCGGCGTCACGGTGATGGACACCGTGTGGACGGCTGTGTTGGTTTCCGCCCCGCTGCCAGTGCCGCCGTTGCGGGTGTCGTTGACGGTCAGGGTCAGCGTGTCGGGACCGCTGTAGTCGCCGAGCGGTGAGTAGCTGAGCGCCGCCAGCGCGGCGTTCACCTGGGCCTTGCTGCCCGTCAGGGTGAGGCTGGCGGTGCCGTTGCCGGCAACCGTCGCGCCGCCGCTGTGGGTGCCGGCGGTGACCCCGCCGATGGTGACGGTGCCCTGGGTGACGCCCACCGTGACGGTGAAGCTGTCCGTGTCGCCGAAGGCCAGATCCCGGGCGTCGTCGATGGACAGGACGCCGGCATGGCTGGCGGCCGCCCCGCCGTCGAAGACCAGAACGCCGTCTTCCAGCACGGTCGCGGCCGTCGGGCCGGCGTGGGTCGGCGTGTCGTTCAGCGGGTTCACGGTCACCGCGATGGTGCGCGTGGTGACCATGCTGTTGCCGGTGCCGAAGCCGTAGTCGCCCGGATCCGCCGTCGCGCTGTCGGTGTCGGCGCCCGCCGCGCCGCGCGGCGCGGTCGGCTGCTGCCCGCCGCCACCGCCGTCGTTGACGACGACGGTGACGGTGAAATTGCCGTGCCAGTCTGCGGCGGTCGCCGCGCCGGCCCCGTCCACGTCGGGGAAGGTCAGGCGCAGCGCTTTCAGGTGGTTGGCGATCTCCGTCAGCGTGGCGCCGGTGATGGTCAGCACGTTGGCCTGCGGATGGCCGAGCGTGCCGCCCGTGGTGGTGCTGGCGATGCCGATGGCCGTGTTGCTGACCGTGATCGTGGCGCTGTAGACGGCCGAAGCGCCGGAATCCGGGTCGGTGACGCGGATGTTGCCGACCGCGTTCGTCAGGTCGAGCGTGCCGGCGCCCTCGTCCACCGTGACGTTGACGGCCTGGATGTCGGGCGCCTCGTTCTCCGGCGTGATGCCGACGGAGACGTTCACGCCCTGGGTGGTGCCGCCGGCCGCCCCGTCGGACAGCAGCAGGTTCAGCGTCCGGCTGGTCACCGGCGTGTCGGAGGGGTTGGCGAAGGTCAGCGCCTTCACCAGCGATTCCACGCGCGCCTTGGTGGCGTTGCCGTTGAAGGTGATGACGAAGGTTTCGCCGACGCCGGTCTGGCCGGCGGCCGTGCCGATGCTGCCGAAGGTGACCCAGGCGCCGCCGGTGTAGACCTGGACGCTGGTGCCGCTGCGCTGGATGGCGCCCTCGGCCGCCGTCGCGCCGGTCGGCAGCGACAGGCGGTCCTGGGCGTTCAGGCCGCTCACCGTTAGCGTGCCGCCGGAGAAGGTCGGGCTGTCCGCGTCGGTGATGGAGAAGGCCGCCGCCTGGGCCGGCGTCAGCAACGGCTGGGGCGCGTCGTTGACGGCGTTCTCCAGGAAGGTGACGCTGGCCGGCAGCCCGATCAGGCGCGGCTGGTCGTTGGCCGGCACGACGTTGATCGTGGAGCGCGCGGTGTTGCTGGTCGCGGCCGTCAGCCCGATGCCGGCGCCGTTGTCCAGCACGCTCACGTCGATGGTCCGGTTCCCGGCGGTCGGGTTGTCGGACAGGTTGTTGTAGGCGATGCTGGCGAGCAGCGTCTCATAGCTCGTCAGCGCCACGCTGGTGGCCGGCGCGTGCGGCGTGAAGACCAGCGTGGCCGTGCCGGTGCCGGTCGTCACCGTCAGGTCGAAGGTGACGCCGCCCACCGTCACGGTGGTCGTGGTTCCGGTGTCGAGGTGGACGGACGTGCCGTTGACCTCCAGCCGCTCGTCCGCTCCGTCGGCGACGCCGCCGACGGTCAGGCGCAACTCGCGCAGGTTGGTGTCGTCCAGATCGGACAGCAGGTCGCTCGCCACCACGCCGGCCGACAGGATCGACACGGCGGTGTGGGTCTGGTTCGCGGGCTCGTTGAAGGTCACCGACGCGTTGTAATCGGCGGTGCTGGTGGCGCCGTTCAGATCGACCACCGGCGCGTCGTTGGTCGCCGTGACGGTGACCGTCGCCGTCGCGTTGGCCGAGGTCAGCTTGCCGCCGGAGCCGCTGGTGTCGAGGTCGCCCGCGTCCGTCGCGGTGACGACGAAGCCGCGCGACAGGGTGGTCGTCGGCTGGTCGCTGGTGTCGCGGTAGGTGATGCCGGCGAGCAGCGTCTGGAAGGCGCCGACCGTGGCCGTGCCGCTGGACGGGACGATGGTGATCGTCTTGGTCGCGCCCGACGCGTTGACCGTCACCTTGTAGCTGCCGACCACGACATTGCTTACGGACGTGTTCAGCGCGAAGTCGGTGCCGCCGATGCGCAGGAATTCCGCGTTGCCGTCCTGAATGTTGGAGGCGGTGATCACCAGCTTGGTCAGGTTGGCGCTGTCCACGTCGCCGATGGTGGCGTTCGGCCAGATCGCCGTGCCCGGCCCGTTGTCGGTGCCGGCCACCTCCACGAAGGCGAGCGAGGTATCGACCCCGTTGCCCGCCCCGTTCAGGTCGACCACCGGCGCATCGTCCTGCCCGTGGATGGTGACGGTGAGCGTGCTGGTCTTCGCCGCGCCCGGCGCGTCCGCGCCGTTGCTGGTGTAGACGTCGTCGATGGTCAGCGTGAAGCTGTCCGTGAAGGTCTGCCCGGTGCGCATGGACTGCGCCGCCGCGTTGTCGAGCGTGTAGGTGTAGCTGCCGTCGCTGTTGATGAGCAGGCTGCCGTGGCTTCCCGTCACGGTGACGGAGCCGCCGGCCGCGACGCCGGTGGAGCCGACCTTGGTGACGCGCAGCGCCTGAAGCTCGTCGTACTGGGAATCGTTGGACAGGACGTTGTCCGTGAAGGTCAGCGTCGTGTCCTCGGTCACCGAGCCGACCGTGTCGTCCGCGACGACCGGGTCGTCTTCCACCGACGTGACGGTGACGGTGAAGGTGCCGTAGGTCGACGCGTAGGCGGCGCCCTGGTCGGAGCTGCGCGCCTCCACGTTCAGGGTGATCGGGTTTCCGCTGTTGTCGCGGGCGCTATTCCAGTTGGCGGGCGGCTGGATGGTCAGCGACGGCGGCGCGGCCGGATTCCAGGCGATGGCGGCGGAAGTGCCGTTGGTGACCGTCACGGTCGCCCCGCCGGACTTCAGCACCCATCCCGTGGGAATGTTGGAGATGACGACGCTCAGCGTCTCGTCCGTGCCCACGGCGTCGGTCTCGCCCAGCACCAGCGACAGCGGAATCGCCGTGTCCTCGTTGCCGGTGACGTCGTGGGGCGTCAGCGTCGGCGCGTCCGACACCGGGTTGACGACGATGTTGACGAAGGTGGAACCGCTCTGCGCGCCGGTGCCGCCGTTGCCGCCGTCGTTGATCGTCAGGGTCAGCTTGGCGGTGCCGCTGTAGTCGGTCGTCGGCGCGAAGGTGAAGTTCTTCAGCGCCGTGTTGATCTGCCCGATGGTGCCGCTGAGCGTCAGGCTGGCCGCGCCGTTGCCGCCGGTCAGCAGAGTCCGCTCGTCCAGCCCCGCCGTGGAGGCGTCGTCGGCCAGAGTCAGCGTGCCGCTGCCGGTGGCGACGTCGACGGTGACGGTCACGATATCGTTGGCGGTCGTGCCGAAGGGCAGGTCCTTGGCATCGCCCACCGACAGCTTGGTGCCGAGCGCGAGGGGCGTGTCCTCGTTGACGGTGTAGCCGCTGGTGATGCTGGCGGTCGGCGTGTCGTTGACCTCGTTCACCGTGATGGTGAACTGGCGGGTGGCCTTCAGGGCGGCGCTGCTGCCGTCCACATAGTCGAAGTCGCCGTTGCCGATGGAGGCGTCGCCACCGTCGCCCTCCAGCGCCGACGGGCGGGAGCCGATGTTGCCCTGGTCCTGCACGACCACGGTGACCGTGATGACGCCGTTCCAGTCGTCCGCCGCCGCACCGGACACCGCCGGGTAGGCGATGGTCAGCGCCTTCAGGCGGCTGTTCAGGTCGGTCAGCGAGATGCCGCTGAGGGTCAGGGTGTTCTGGTTCAGCGCGCTGACGCTGCCGCCGGTACCGCCGACGTTGGTGAAGGTGCCGTGGTCGATGGTCACCGTCGCCGTCAGCAGGTCGGTGCTGCCGAGCCCGTCGACCTCGCTGACCGTGATGTTGCCGTTGCTGCCGTTCAGCGCCAGCGTGGGCGAGCCCTCGTTCACCGTGACGTTGCCGGCGGTGACGCGCGGCGCGTCGTTCTCCCGGTTCACGGTGACGGCGACGTTGGCCGTCTGCGGCGTGCCGGACCCGCCGGCCTCGGTCAGCGTGACCTGGAGCGTCCGGTTGACGGTCGGGTTGTCGGAGCTGTTCTGGTAGGTCAGCGCCGCGATGACGGCGGCGACGCGCGGCTTCGTGGCGTTGGCGTTGAAGGTGACGACGAAGGATTCGCCGACGCCGGTCTGGCCCGCGCCGGTGCCGATGCTGCCGACCACGACCCAGGCGTTGGTGTCGTAATACTCCACGCTCGTCCCGGTGCGGCGGACCGCGCCGTCGGCCACGCTGGGCGCGGTCGGCAGCGACACCGTGTCCTGACCGGCGATCAGGTTGGCGACGGTCAGCGTGCCGCCCGTGTAGTCGGCGCTGTCGGCGTCGTCGATGGTGACCACGCCGTTGGCGTCGAGGCGCTGCGGGGCGGCCTTGACCGTGTCCTCCAGGAAGCTGGTGGCGGTCAGGCCCGTGATGATCGGCTGGTCGTTGGTCGGGTTGACGTCGATGGTCGCGACGGGCGCGTTGCTGCTCGTCACGTTGTTGTTCGCGATGGTGGAGGCCGACGTGTCGTCCAGGCCGGCGTCCTTGACCTGCACCGTCAGCGTGCGGTCGGCGTCGGTCGGCGTGTCGAAGCCGGCGGCGTTGGTGTAGGCGACCCCGCGCAGCAGCGTCTGGTAGGCCGTGATCGCGGCCGCGTTCCCCGTGTGCGGCAGGATGGTGAAGACGCCCGTGGCCGTGCCGGCATCGTAGACGTAGGTCACGTCGAACGCGACGCCGCCGACCGTCACCGTGACCGCCGTGGTCACGTCGGTGGCGAGCGCGAAGTCGTGTGCGCCGATGCGCAGCACCTCCTGGTTGCCGTCCTTCAGGTTGCCCACGGTCAGCAGCATGGTGCTGAGCCGGGTGTTGTCCACGTCGGTGATGGTGCCGGCGGGCGACAGCAGGACCGGGGTGTTGGCGGCGTTGGCGCCTTCCGTGAAGGTGACGCGGTTGTCCTTGCCCGTGCTGGCGGACCCGTCGAGGTCGACCACCGGCGCGTCGTTGGCCGCGGCCAGTTCGATGGTGCCGGTCATCGTGTCGGACAGGGCGCCCGGCCGGTCGGCGTTGGCGACGCCGCTGTCCGTGACGTTCTCCGCGTCGTTCAGGGTCACCGTGTAGGTGCGGTCGAGCTTGGTGCCCTTGGCGGTCGGGTCGCCGCTGTTGTGGTAGTAGCGCAGCGCGTTCAGGATGTTCGTCACCTCCGCCCGGTCGGCGCTGCTGTTCAGCGTGATGACGAGGGTGCCGGTGGTGGAACTGGTATCGCTGTCCGACGCGATGCCGGGGTGGGAGGCGGCGCTGTCCACCAGCAGCGTGTCGCCGGCCAGATAGTTGTTGGTCAGCGTGACCGTGATGGTGCCGCCGGCGAAGCTGGTGCCGCTGTACAGGAAGTCGGCGTCGGTGACGTTGGTCAGGTTCAGCAGCGCCACCGGGACCGTCGCGCCCGTCCCTTCGGACGAGGTCGGATTGGTGACGGTGCCGACCATCGCCGGTTTGTCGTTCATGGCGCGGACGGCGATGCCGGAGGTCGCGCTGTCCGTCGAATAGAGCGCGCCGGCGTTGGCCGTCACGCTGGCCAGCGTGACGAGGCTGCCGCTGGCGCCGCCGTCGTTCTTGTCCCAGGTCTTCCAGGTGATCCCGCCCGTGCCGGTGGCGGGGCCGTTGTAGTCGGCGTTGGGGACGAAGCGGATCCGGGCGGTCTCGTCCAGGCACAGCGCGTTGCCGCCAGCCAGCGCCGTGGACACGTCGGTCCAGGGATCGGTGCCGACCTTGTACTGGTAGCGGCCGTTGGTGTCGGCCACGCCGGTGATGACGATGCCCAGCGTCGGGTTGTCCACGCGGCTCGCCGTGTTGTCGAACAGGGTGGAGACCAGCGTGCCGCTGTTGCCGGTGTCGTCCTCGTTGATCGTGGCGAGGTTGGCGGGCGTGACCAGCAACGGGGCGTCGTTCTCGCCCACCAGCGTGATGGTGCCGGTCACGCTGTCGCTCAAGGCGCCGCTGATGCCATAGTTGCCGCCGTCGCTGAAGGTGACGGTGAAGGCGCGGTCGGCGTCGGTGCCGCGCACCGTCGGGTCGTCGCCGACGTTGCGGTAGCGCAGGCTGGCGAGGATGGTCGCCACCTCCGCCGCCGTGACGGTCTTGTCGAGCGTCAGCAGCAGCCGCTTGCCGACCCCGTCGGAGGTGACGATGATCTTGGAGAAGGCGCTGTCGGCGGTCGCCAGATAGGACAGCTCGTCGCCGGGTCGGTAGGCGTCGAGCTTGACCTCGATGGTCGCGTTGTAGCGGTTGAAGGTGCCGTCGGCGTAGGCGCCGTGGAGCAGGTCCGGATCGGTGACGGTCAGTCCGGTGCCGTTCAGCAGCGTCACATAGTTGGTGCTGCTGCCCGTTTCCGTCGCGGTCAGGGCGCTGTTGGCGTCGCCGGCGATGTCGGGCCGGTTGTTGACCGCGTTGACCGTAACCGTGGCGGTGGAGGTCCCGCTGGAGTAGGCGCCGTTGACGTCCCCGGTGACGTTCAGGACGCGGTCGCCGGCCACATGCTGGTCGCTGCCGTCCCACACGCGGAAACCGACGCTGCCCGTCGCCGTGCCGTTGTAGTAGGCGTCCGGCACGAAGCGGATGCGGTCATTGGCGCCCAGCAGCAGCACCTCGTGGCCGGCGGTGTCGAGGTTGGTTGGGATGTTGGTCCAGGCGCCGTTGCCGATCTTGTACTGGTAGACGCCGTTGCTGTTGGTCACGCCGGTGATGGCGATGCCCAGGCTGGCGCTGTCGGTGTCCACCGGAGCCGTGCGGGAGGCCAGCAGGGCCGTCACCGTCGTGCCGGTGTTGGCGGCGTCGGCCACGTCCTCGTTGATGGCGGCCAGCGTGTGGCCGGTCACCGACAGATCCGGCGCGTTGTTCACCGCGTTGATGGTGATCGTGCCGCTGATGGAGGCCGTGCTGTTGTTGCCGCTGCCGCGGTTGCCGCCGTCGTCCAGCTTGACCGTCAGGAGACGGGTCTTGTGGGCGCCCAGGTCGTCCGGGTTGTTGGTCGTGTTCTTGAAGGTCAGCTGGTGGATCAGCGCCTGGACGGATTCCGCGTTCGCGTTGCCGTTCAGCTTGATCAGCAGCGGGTTGCCGACGCCGTTCAGGGACGCGTCGATGGTGCCGATGGCGACCGCGCCGGCCCCGAAATTGTACTTCACGGTGCTGCCGGACAGGCTGATCTGGCCGGTGGCGGTGCCCTGGCTGTTGACCGACAGCACGTCGCCCGTCACGAGGACGTCCTGCGTGACGCGAAGCTGGCCGTTGGAGAAGCTGGCGCCGGCCACGTCGCCCAGGTCGATGTCGGTGACGACCGCGCCGGTGACGAAGGTGATGGCCGTCCCGTCTGCTTCGCTGTAGGTGCCGCCGATGGCGGTGCCGCCGTCGGCGATGCCCACCTGATCGTTGACCGGACGCACCGTGATCCGGATCACCGTCGTCGCCGCCTGGCTGGTGGTGTCGCCGGTCTCCGGCGTCGTGACGGTCTGCCCGGCCAGCGCGCCGCCCACCCCGGTCAGCCCGTTCAGCACCGACGGGTCGGTGCCGCAGTGCCCCAGGTCGTTGACGGTGATGGTCAGCGACACGGGGCCGCCGTTGCGGTCGTTGTTGAGGTTGGCCGTGGGCGTGTAGCGGATGTCGGCGAGCCAGGCGTTCAGCTGCGCCTGCGTGCCCTCCAGGACGATGGTCGTGGCGTTGTTGCCGTCCGTGGAGACGATGTTGATCCCCGTGGCGTCCGTCCAGCCCAGCGTTCCGGTGCCGGCCGGGATCGACAGCGTGACCCGCAGCCCGTCGCCGCCCTGCCCGGCCACGGCGTCCACGTCGCTGACCGAAATCCCGGTCAGGGCGACCGACGTGTCCTCGTCGGTGGCGTAGTCGGACGGCGCGGTCAGCACCGGGCTGTCGTTGACGCTGGTCAGGGCGATGTTGACGGTGGTGAAAGGCTCCGCGAGGCCGCTGCCGTCCGACAGAATGACGGAGAAGCTGTCGGCGTGGTCCTCCGACCCGTTGTGCACGTACTTGACGTAGCCGGCCAGCAGGTCGGCCATGGTGAAGACGCTGCCGATGCCGAGCGGAGTGACCGTGGCGCCGTCGTCCAGCACCAGCTTGCCGTAGGCCACCGCCCGGTAGAGGCGGAACTGCAGAAGCTCCGGCTTCGGGGTCAGCGTCGGGTCGGTCGGGTAGTAGCTTTCCGGATCCAGGCCCGTCAGCACGGCCGGGGTCAGGACGATCTGCTGCCCTTCATAGCCGGTGGCGAGCAGGCTGCCGGTGATGCTGGGCGCCTCCTCGATCGGCTTGATGCGCAGCGTGATGGTGGCGGCGGCGCTCTCCAGCCCGCCGGCGCCCGGCTCGACCGCGCGGAACTTGAAGGTGTCGTTGAAGCTCTCGTTGCCGAGGTGCGTGTATTTAAGATGTCCGGCGGCCACCTCCGCCTGGGTGATGATCTGGCCCTGAACCACGTCTTCCCCGGCGTCGCGCACGCCGTCGCCGTCGGCGTCCAGCCACAGCACGCCGGTGTTGGCGCCCGGCAGGCTGGTGATCTTGTAGCGCAGCGTCGAAACGTCGGTGTCGGTGTCCGACAGGCCCATGTTCCCCGACGTGATGGTGATGGTTCCACCCTCGTCCAGCTTGCGCGTGGCGCCCCAGGCCGTCGGGGCGTCGTTCACGTTGGCGACGTTCAGCAGGATGGTCTGGGGCGCGCTCTTGGCCGCGGCGCCGGTGGCCGGGTCGGTGCCGCCGTCGTACAGCTCCACCACCAGCCGGTCGCGCGACAGGCCGGTGATGCTGTCCGGCTCCATGGCCGGGTTGTGGAAGTAGGCGACCTTGCCGTCGATGACGTCCTGCGCGGTGAAATAGTCGCCCGCACCCAGGCTGCTCCAGGCCGTGCCGGTCCACCGCTTGACCGTGCCGCCGCCGGGGGCGGTGGTGATCTTGTAGGCGAACTGCGTGGTCGTGGCGACCGGCCAGAGGTCCACGTCGTTGGCGGTGAGCTGCGCGGTGGTGATCTTCACCGCGTTGTCCACGTCCGTCAGGTCGAATTTGGTGGCGTCGCCGGGGGTCCCGGTGTCCTCCTCCGACAGCGACAGGGTAACCGGGCCGGCCGGAGTGATGGTGGGCGCGTCGTTGACCGGCGTGACGATCACATTGAAGGTCGCGGCCCCGGTGGTCCCGCCGTGCCCGTCGGACACCGTGAAGGAGAAGCCGTCGGCCAGCGTCTCCCCACCGTCGTGGACGTAGGTCACCTTGCCGGCGTCGATGTCGCCCTGCGTGAAGCCGTCGTTCCCGGGCGAGCCGTCCAGGGCCACGCCGTCGAGATAGAGCGTGCCGTTCACCGGCCACGCGGTCACCGTGTAGCGCAGGCTTGCCGCGGGGTCGTTGGCGTCGCGGTCGGTGGCCGACAGGACCGTTTTGGACAGGACGGTGGTGCTGCCCTCCGCCACGGTCAGGCCCTTGTTGACGGCGATTTCCGGCAGCGAGTTGCCGCCCGAACCGCCGGGGCCGCCGGTGACGTACAGCACGATGGACAGGGTCTGCCCCGTGACCGCCGTGGTCGCGTCGGCGAGCGTGTAGGTGATGCTGTAGGTGCCGGCCTCGCTCGCCGGGTCGTAGCCGGTCGCGGCGGGCTCGTGGAAGAAGCGCACCCGGTTCGCGGCGACCTGCGCCTGGGTGAAGGTGGTGGTCTGGACCCAGCTGCCGTCGCCGGCCGCGTCCACCTCGAAATAGCCGTGGCCGACCGTCTCGTCGGTGATGGTGTAGACGAGGTTGGCGGGCTGCGTGTCCTCGTCCGTGGGGAAGAGGTTGCTCGCGTTGATCGGGCCGGAGGTGCCGACCTGGATGTAGCGGACGGCGCTGGCCGGAACCGGCGGGTCGTCCACCGGGGTCACGTCGATGGACAGGGTGCCGGTGATCTGGCCGCCGTCGCCGTCCTGGAGGTAGTAGGTAAC
Source organism: Azospirillum mesophilum (assembly GCF_053470405.2). Taxonomy (NCBI): domain Bacteria; kingdom Pseudomonadati; phylum Pseudomonadota; class Alphaproteobacteria; order Rhodospirillales; family Azospirillaceae; genus Azospirillum; species Azospirillum mesophilum. The sequence continues at coordinate 33,252 of NZ_JBPXMQ020000037.1, read as the reverse complement.
GCTGTCCTCGCCGACGCCGGTCCCGGACGGTTGGCTGCCGTCGTGCCGGTAGGTGACCTTGCCGTCGGTGACGTCCTGCTGGGTGAAGGTGGCGCCGACGCCCAGCCGCGTGCCGTTCAGATACAGCCAGCCCTTCGTCGGGGCGATCTTGATCGTGTAGGTCGCGCTGGCGGTGTTGCTGTCGGTGTCGATGATGCCCAGGTTCAGCACCCCGCCGCTGTTCAGCGCGCGCGTGCCCCCCTCCGACAGGGTCAGCGACTGCCCGGCCGGGTCCATCGTCGGGGCGTCGTTGACGGGAACGATGCGGATGGACACGGTGCGCGTGGTGCTGCTGCCGCGCCCGTCGCTGGCCGCCACGTCGAAGCTGACCAGCGCGTTGGTGCCGTCGGTGCGCGGCTCCGGCTCGTTGCCGGTCTGCGCGAAGCGAAGCTTCAGCGCGGCGGCGTCGCTGCCGGAGAAGCCGGTCTGGGACGACAGGGTGTTCCAGGTGGTGCCACCGTCCAGGCTGTATTCCAGGTGGCCCAGGGTGGCGGGCGTCGCCGGCTTCACTGTGATGGTGCGCAGCCCGTCCGGCGCCGCGCCGTCGGCGTCGTAGATGTTCAGGTCGATGTCGGTGGTGGCGCTGTTGCGGCCCACCACATATTCGGTGTGGCTGACCGAGCCGGTGCCGATGGAGATCGCGGCGTTCTTGTCCTCGATCCGCACCGTCAGACAGGCGTAGGGATCGGCGGCGGCCGACGGGTTCTGGTCGCCGACCACGGCGCCGGCGCCGTCGCGGATGGTGAAGCGGAATTGCTGGGTCGCATTGGCCAGCAGGTCGCTGCCGGTGTAGCGGTAATGCAGCGCGTGGCTGTTGATGTCCTTCTGGGTGAAGATCGAGCCGACCTCCAGGCTCACCCACTCGTCGTTGACCAGCTTCAGCAGCTCGCCGTCGGAGGCCAGAGCCTCGACGCGGTAGGTGATCTGGGCCGGGGAGTTGTCGACGTCGTAATAGCGCAGGTCGCCGAGGGTGATCTCGACGCCGTCGCCCGACCGTGCCGTGACCTCGTCGGTGTAGAGCGTGCTGGCCGTGGCGGTGGGCTCGTCGTTCACGCTGGTCACCGGCAGGACCAGCGTGCGCGTCCCCGTGGAAAAGGCGCTGGTGCCGCCGGTGGTCCCGACGGTGATGGTGGCGCCGGCGCTGCCCGTGGTTTCGTCCCAGGCCCGGTAGGTCAGCCGCGCCTCGCCCGACATGTTCGGCCCGGGCACGAAGCGGACCGTCGCGTCGTGGGGAAGGAGAAGCGCGTCGCCCGACGCGATGGTCGTCGGGAAATTGGTCCAGCCCGTGGCGCCGGCCAGCTGGTACTGCCAGGTGCCGTACAGGCCGTTGACGAGCGTGATGGCGACGCCGACGCGGTCGCCGTCGATGTCGGTGATCAGATCGTTGGTGCGGTCGAGCGACAGCAGGGCCGTCACCGCCAGCCCCGGATTGGCCGTATCGTCGTAGCCGGCGTCCTCCAGAATCGCGCCCTTGCTCATGGTGCCGACGGTCAGCACCGGCGCGTCGTTCACGTTGGCGACGGTCTGGGTCAGCGTCGCCGTGTCCCGGCTGTAGGCGGTGACGCCGCCGTTCGACCGCACGTCGGCGCCGTCGCCGCTGCGGTGGTCCTGGCCGGTGGTGTCGCTGCCGTCCCAGGCGCGGACGGTCAGGGCCGCGGTCCCGAACCAGTTGCCGTCGGTCGGAACGAAGCGGACGCGGTTGTTGGCCCCGCCGGACAGCAGAAGCGCGTTGGAATCCGAGCGCGCGCCGATGTCGCGCCACGTCGTGCCGTTGTCGAGCGAATATTGCCAATTGCCGTGGCTGTAGTCGGCCCCGGTGATGGCGATGCCCTTGCCGTTGATGCTGTCCAGGTCGGTGATGCCGAGCCGCTGCACCAGATCGGACACCAGCGTGCCGGTCCCGCCGGTCTCGCCCTCGTTGATGCCGTCGAGGGTGGCGCCAACGGTCGGCAGGGTCGGCGCGTCGTTGCTCCCGACCACGTCGACGGTGGAGGTCATGCTGGCGGAGGTCCCCGCGCCGCCCTGCCCACTGTTGTCGTCGGTGACCGTGAAGGTGACCGTCATCCGGCGGTAAACGGCGTTTGGCGCCGGGTCGTCGCTGGTGGTGCTGTAGGTGACCGACTGGAGGGCCGCCTGGTATTGCGCAACCGTGGCCCTGCCGCTGAGCGTCAGGACGCCGGTGCCGGCGTCGTAGCTTCCGGTGATGCCGTTCTGGTTGGTGAAGCTCAGCTGGTCGCCGGCCAGGAAGTTGGTCGTGATGGCGACGGTGGCACCCGTCAGGTTGGCATCGTCCACATCGGCGATGGTGATCGACGCGTTCACGGCAACCGGGACGGAGCCTTCGACGTGCGTCGGCCAGAAGGTTCCCGTCGGCGTGGACAGGGTCGGCGCGTCGTTCACCGCCGTGAAGCCGATGGCGAGGGTCTTCGTGACGGTCGCGCCGCCGCTGCCGTCGTTGACCGCCACCGTCAGGGTGTCGCTGCTGTCCACATTGGCGTCGGGCGTGTAGAGCAGGCTGCCCAGCACCGCGTTGATCGCCGTCTGCGAGGTCCCGCTGAGCGTCACGGAGCGGTTGCCGGCGCCCGAGGCGACCGTGACGCCCGATGTGCCCGTCACGGCCAGCGTGCCCTTCCCGACGCTGGCCGTCACGGTCAGCGTGTCGGTCGCGTCGGCGTCGGCGACGCTGACGCCGGTGATGGCGAGGGGGGTGTCCTCGGTCGCGGCCAGCGGCCCCGCCGGCAGGGTGACGGTGGGGTCGGCCAGCAGCCCGTCCCACGCCGCCCGCGCGTCGGCGGACAGCGCCACGCCGGTCTCGATGCTGCCGGTGGAGCGCTCCAGCACCCAGTCGCCGCCGCGCGCGGCCGCGCCGGTCGGGTCGTCGGAGGCGGCGATGTCGGCCCCCGTCAGGTCGGCCAGCCGCGCCATGAAGGCACGCCCCGCCTCGTCCTGCCCGATGTCGCAGCCGAGCAGAAGGATGTCCGCCCCCGGCGCCAGCCCCGACTTCCACCCGGCGATCTCCTGGCCGAGGGACCCGGACAGCGCGTCCGCCGTCAGCGTGTCGCGGCCCAGCGTCATGGTGCCGGACGAGCCGTGGGCGATGATCTGCAAGGACGACACGCCGCCCGACCCCAGCGCATCCCGAATCCGGGCAAGCCCATCCTCGTCGGCGCCGATGAACAGCGTCTCCACGTTGGACGCCAGCCCGGCCAGCAGCGTGGCGGAATCCTGGACGCGCGAATCGACGACGACGATCTCACGGCCGGCCGAGACGGCAGTCGGGGCGGCGTGGGCCGCCAGATCCTCGGTGGAGGAGACCTCCGCCCCGGTCAGGTCGGACAGGGTCTTGGCGAGCAGCTGGCTCTTGGCGCTCGCCGAGTCGAAGCCGTGCAGTTCGATGCCGGCACCGTCCGCCAGATGGTCGCGCCAGGACGCCACCTCGTCGGCGCGGCCGCTCAGCGCCGTGGTGGTCAGGCTGTCGCGGCCGGCGGGAAGCGCCCCGTCCGCGCCGTGCGACAGGATGTGGATGGCCTGCAAACCGGTCTGGCCGGATAGCGCCGCGCTGATCTGCGCGATTCCGTCGCGGGACGGGTCGAGCGTGACGATCTTCGCGTCGGGACCGAAGGCGGAGGCGGCCTCCGCGGCGCCCTCCGTCCGCGGATCGACGAACACGATCCGCTGAACCGGAGTGGACGGCGCGGAGGCGGCAGCCCCCTCCCCGGCCGGCTGATGGTCGTCGGCGGGAAGCTGGGCGGGTTGGGAGGTCGTCGAGTCCGCCGCGTGGCCGGCGTCGCTCTCCGCCGGATGCGCCGGTTCGGCCGGGTCGTGGGATTCCGTCGCCTTCACCGGGTCCGTGAGGGCGTCCCGCGTGTGATCGACGACGTCCACCGCCGTGGCGGCCACGGAGGCGTCGAACACCATCCGGGGTTCGAGGGTCAGGCGCAGCGAGTGCTTCGCCGGGGGCAGAGCGTTTTTCCGGCGGCCGGCCTTCTTGCCGGGGGCCTTCTGTTCACCGGACGAGCGTTTCTCAGCCATGATCCCGCCAACCCCCACCGTCGATTTCTCGAATTCGTGGCCACGGCCTGCAAGCTGCAATCATTCCAGAGTTGCTACTCGCGGGAAGCCCCGATCCATTCGTATTAATACGAACCATACCTTAGGATGCATATAAAATGCGATGCAATTCCAGTGGGAAGCTGCGACAGGTTGCGGCAAATACGTTAATGAACAAGGCCGCTAATAACAAAATGCGACAAATTGTGACGGCGCTATCGTGGTGAAAAAGCTGCATGCGTCCGCAACCCTGCCGCGATGTGGCAAGTAACAATCCGGTCAGCGTGCCTTCATGAGTTGTCGGCTTGTTCAGTTTTTCGATAATTGCGCGGGAGCCATCTGACCGAGAATAAACTTCGCGCCAACAGATGACTCGGAGCGGTGTTTATTCTCGGGCGCGCTGGTCTTCTACTTCCCAAACCTACGGGAGTGTGCGGCCTGCGCGGGGTTGGGCCGGGCGCAGGGGTGGGGGCGGCGTCCAGCACGCGCCGTGCCGGACAACCGTAAATCATGGATGCGATGAACGAGTGTTATTTCCAGTGGCGCTCTTCGGCCGCGCGCCCGGTGCTGCGACCGCCCAGGGAGGGTTCCCAGCCCGCGCCTGACGCGGCCAGCATGTCGGTAACGCGGGCGACCAGAGCGCCCGTTTCGAAGGGCTTCTGCAGCACCTCGCAGCCCGGCTCCAGGATGCCGGTGCCGAGTGTGGCGTCGTAGGCGTAGCCCGTCATGAACAGCACGCCCAGACCCGGCCGGCGCTGCCGCACCACCTCGGCGAGCTGGCGCCCGTTCATGCCCGGCAGGCCGACATCCGTCACCACCAGATCGACCGCAAGCCCGCCGTCCAGCAGCTCCAGCGCCTCCGCCGCATCGGCGGCCTCGACGACCTCCAGGCCGGCGTCCTCCAGCGCCTGCACCGCGACCATGCGGACCAGCGCCTCGTCCTCCACGATCAGCACGGTGCCGGCGGCGTCGTCCGCGCCGGCGGGCTCGGGGATGGCCGCGGGAATTTCGCGCCGCTCGTCGCGGCAGCGGGGCAGGTAAAGCCGGACGGTGGTGCCCTGCCCCGGCTCGCTCTCGATCCGCACCAGCCCGCGCGACTGGCTGACGAAACCGTAGACCTGGCTGAGGCCGAGGCCCGTCCCCTGCCCGATGGGCTTGGTCGTGAAGAAGGGATCGAAGGCGCGCGCGATCACGTCGGGCGGCATGCCGCTGCCGGTGTCGGCGACGGACAGCAGAACGTAATCGCCGGGAACGGCGTCGGAATTGCGCGGGATGTCCGCCGCGGTGAGGCGGGCGTTGCCGGCGGCGATGGTGATCCGCCCGCCCCCCGCCATGGCGTCGCGGGCGTTGACCGCGAGGTTGAGCAACGCGATTTCCAGCTGGTTGGTGTCGCACCAGGCGTGCCAGACGTCGGGCTGGCTCAGCGTCTCGATGGACACCTGCTCCCCGACCGTGCGGCGCAGCAGGTCCTCCATCCCACGCACCAGCGCTCCGGGATCGGTCGGGTCGGGGCGCAGCGGCTGGCGCCGGGCGAAGGCCAGCAGGCGCTGCGTCAGCGCCGCCGCGCGCGTCGCCCCGGCCTTGGCGTTGGTGGCATAGCTGCGCAGCCGGTCGGCGCGCCCGGCGGCCAGATGCGAGAGCAGAAGATCCAGGTTGCCGGAGATGGCGGTCAGCAGATTGTTGAAGTCGTGGGCGATGCCGCCGGTCAGCTTGCCCAGCGCGTCCATCTTCTGGGCGTGGCGCAGGGTTTCTTCCGCCTTTTCCCGCTCGGCCTCGGCGCGCAGGCGGGCCGTGATGTCCACGACGGCCCCCATGGTGCGCAGGAAATTGCCCTCGGCGTCGCGCTCGACGCGCGCCGACACCAGCACGTCGGCGATCTCCCCGGACCGCTTGACGATGCGGTACGAAACGTCGCGGAAGGATCCCTCCCGCAGCAGCTCCGGCCAGCGGCGTTCCCGGTGCTCGCGGACGCTGTCCTCCGTCATGAATTCGGTGACGTGGCGGCCCAGCACCTGGGCGCGCTCGTCATACCCCATGAACTCCAGCCAGCGGTCGCTGACCGACAGAAGCCGCCCCTCGCTGTTCAGCGAATGGAGCGGCACGGGCGTCTTGGCGTAGAGCGCCAGCAGGTCGGCCTGGGCGCGCTCGCGTTCGGCGACCTCGGCGCGCAGCCGTTCGTTGGCGGCGACCAGCTCGGCGGTGCGCTCATCGACCAGCCGTTCCAGCTCTTCGCGGCGGTCGGTCAGGGCGGTCCGGGCGGCCACCGCGTCGTCGATGTCGGTGCAGGTGCCGAACCAGCGCGTGATCCGCCCATCCTCGCCGCGCAGCGGCAGGGCGCGACCGAGGAACCAGCGGTAGACCCCGTCGGCCCGCCGCAGCCGGTATTCGATCTCGTACTCCTCGCCCGTCTCCAGCGAGTGCCGCCAGCGCGCGTGGGTGCGCGCAAGGTCGTCCGGGTGGACGACGGCCGACCAGCCGTCGCCGTCGGTCTGTCCCGGCTCGGCGCCGGTGTAGCCGTACCAGAAGCGGTTGAAGTAGTCGTGGGAGCCGTCCGCCAGCGTCGCCCAGACGAGCTGCGGCATGGCGTCGGCGATGGCGCGGAACTTCGCCTCGCTTTCCCGCAGGGCGGATTCGGCGGCCCGGCGCTCGGTCACGTCGCGCACGACGACGGAATAGGCGAGGAGCCGGCCGGCGTCGTCGCGCACCGTCGTCAGCACGCAGGAGCCGCAGAAGCGCCGCCCGTCGCGCGTGGTCTGCGTCCATTCCACCTCGTGCCGGCCGGTCCGCGCGGCCTGGGCGATGGCGCTGTCCACCTCCCGGTTCGTCCGTTCCTCCGGCGCGAAGAGCAGGGCGAGTGGGCGGTCCAGCGCCTCCGGCGCGGGATAGCCGAACAGGCGCCGGCTGCCCTCGTTCCAGGAGGTGATGCGGCCGGCCAGGTCCAGCGTGAAGATCGCGTAGTCGCGGATGTCGTCGATGGCCTGATGCAGGCGGCGCAGGCTTTCTCCGGCCCGCTGCCCCTCGGCCCGGGTCCGGGCCTCCGAGATCGCACGCTCGACCGCCGCGGGCAGGCGGACCAGCCGGTGCTTCAGCACATAGTCGCGGGCACCGTGCTTCAGCGCCTCGACCGCCGTTTCCTCGCCCATCCGGCCGGACAGGAAGATGAAGGGGATCTGCGGTGCGCGCTCCTTGGCGATCTCCAGCGCGGCCAGCCCGTCGAAGGTTGGCAGGGAGTAGTCGGCCAGGATCACGTCGAACCGGCGCGCGTTCAGCGCTGCCACGAAGGACTCGCGCGTGTCCACCCGCTCCATGTCGCAGGGGACCCCGGCCTTGGCCAGATGCGCGCGGGCCAGCTCGCTGTCCAGCGCGCTGTCTTCCAGATGCAGGATGGAAACCGTTGCCGTCATTCCGTCGGGTGCCCCTCAACCGCCCTCAACCGCCCTTGGCCGCCGCCATCTGGCGGCGTTTGGTGCAGCCGACGGGGGGTTCGTTCAGGATGGCCCAGAAAGCGCCGAGGTCGCGGATTGCCTCGAAGAAGGCCTTGAAGTCCACCGGCTTCACGACGAAGGCGTTGACGCCCAGCTTGTAGCTGCGCACCAGATCGCTTTCCTCGCGCGAGGCGGTCAGCATGACGATGGGGACGTGCCGCGTCTCCGGGTCGCTCTTCACCCGCTCCAGCACCTCCAGCCCGTCGATCTTGGGCAGCTTCAGGTCGAGCAGCACGACGGCGGGCAGCATCGTAGGCTTGCCCGTGGCCGGGTCGCGGCGGGTCAGCAGGGCCAGCGCCTCCTCCCCGTCGCGGGCCACGATGACGTCGTTGGCGAGCTGGCATTTGTCCAGCGCCGCCAGGGTCAGTTCAAGGTCCCGCGGGTTGTCCTCGACCAGCAGGATGGGTTTCAGATCACTCATGGGAATCCCGTTTGTTGGAGTCCGGCTTCGGCAGCGAGAATCCGAAGGTGGCGCCTTCATCGATCCGTCCAACAGCCCAGGTCCGGCCGCCGTGCCGCTCCACCGCGCGGCGCACGTTGGCGAGGCCGATGCCGATGCCCTCGAACTCCTCGTTCCGGTGCAGCCGCTGGAACACGCCGAACAGCTTCTTCTCGTAGGCCTGATTGAAGCCGACGCCGTTGTCGCGCACGGTAAACAGCGTTTCGCCCGGCCTGTCCTCGCACCCCACGACGATGCGCGCCGGGTCGCGGCCCCGTGTGTATTTGATGGCGTTGGACAGCAGGTTCTGCAGGACCAGCCGAAGCATGGTCGGGTCGCCGCGCACGGTCGGCAGGTGTGTGACGTCCCACTCGATCCGCCGCCCGGCGATCTCCGGGGCCAGCGTCTCGCGCACCTCGGCGATCAGGTTGTCCATGTCGATGGCGACGGGGGTCAGCTCGCTGCGCCCCATCTGCGAGAAGTGCAGCAGGTTGTCCACCAGCGTGCCGGCCGTGTTGGCGGCGTCCACGATGGTCTCCAGATACCGCTGCCCGGTGGCGGTGAGGCGGTCGGATTCCAGGTCCCGCAGCAACTCCGCATAGCCCACGATGTGCCGGAAGGGCGCCCTCAGGTCGTGCGAGACGGAGTAGGAGAAGGACTCCAGCTCCTTGTTGGAGCGGGCGAGTTCGCGGGACAGGGCGGCCAGTTCCTCCGCCTTGCGCAGCACGATGCCGATGATGGCGTGGCGCAGTTCGGCCGCGGTTTCGCGCTCGGCGTCGCTCCAGGGCAGCGCGCGGTGGCGCAGCGTCTCCTTCCACGCCTCGAAGGACGTGCGCGGGTGCAGGCGGGTGGTGCCGGGCTCGTGGCCCAGCGGTTTGCGCGGGTCGCCGCCCCAGCGGACGGTGCGCACCACCTCCGGCCGGAACCACAGGATGTAGCTGGCGTGCAGCTTCGACACGGCGATGGCCAGCAGTCCCGCCGCCTTGTCCTCGAAGGCCGAGGCCGGCGGGTGGAGGGACGGCAGGCTGTCGGTGTCGAACTGCTCCGGCTCCCCCTGGGCGGCGAGCCAGGAGACCAGCCCCATGACCTCCCCCTCCGTCGGGGTGTCGCCGACGAGCGTGCAGCTCTGTTCGAACACGACGGCCGCGCCGGTCGCATCGGCGAAGCGCAGCAGGTCGTCCGCCGCATCGGTCAGGCCGGCGATGAAGGGATCGGCCTGGGCCATGGCGGCGAGCAGGCGGGCCTGGATGGCCTTCAAGGCGATGCGGTGCTCCGCGTCGCGCCGGTCCTCCACGGCGGCGATGCGCACCGACAGGACCTGGGCGATCAGGTCGCAGGCCGACCGCACCGCGTAGGACACCCCGCGCGGCTCCCGGTTGTGGCAGGAGATCAGGCCCCAGAGCCGGCCGTGCAGCAGGATCGATACGGACATGGAGGCGGCGGTCTCCATGTTCCGCATATACTCGACATGCACCGGCGATACGCTGCGGAGCGTGGAGAAGCTGAGGTCCAGCGGCCGTCCCGTCTCCAGATCCGGGGCGCCGAGGATGGGCACGGGCGTGTAGCCGGCGTCGGGGATCAGGCGCTGGCGGTTCAGCCGGTACAGCTCCCGCGCCTGGGCCGGGATGTCCGTCGCCGGAAAGTGCAGGTCGAGGTAGGAGGGAAGCGCCCCGTTGCCGTCCTCCGCCACCACGGTGCCGTGCCAGTCCGCGTCGAACCGGTAGACCAGCACCCGGTCGAAGCCGGTCAGAGCGCGCACCTCCCGCGCCGCGCAGGCCAGGATGTCGGCCGGCGCGTTCAGCGCGTCCAGCCGCTCGATCGCCTCGCGCATGTGCGGGTAGACGTGGTCGAGCAGGGCGCTGTCCGTGTTGGTCAGCCGCTCCAGCTCCGCGATCACCGTTCCGTCCGGGGCGACGTGGGCGAGCAGTTGGAAGATGCCGGCGTCCGGCAGCGTGACCATGGCGACCGGGGCGGGACGGGACGGGATGCGCGCCTGCGCCAGAAGCGTGCCGAGCGGGCGGGCCAAGGCCGGGTGGAGCGCCCGCTCCGCCGGCTGGCCGAGCACCGTTTCCAAGGCCCCGGCCAGGGCGGGACCGGCGTTGGTGCTCGCCCGGATCAGCCGGCCGGCCGCTTCCGTCCCGACACCGCCCAGCGCCAGCAGCAGGCCATGCGGCTGGATGCTGCCGGGAATGTGGATCGGCTCCCGGCTGCAGGCGTCGAGATCAAGATCACCGGTCGTCATGACATCCCGTGTGCTGAGAAATAAGGCGCGCAGAAGCGAACTTCCAAAGGCACGAAGCGGAGGGTCACCGAAAATCCATATTAAAATCGGTGGAAATCGTCCGAACCGAATTGGAAGTGGCAAGCCTTTCTCTGGATATCAACGGGCATTCATGACGACAATACCACCAAGGCCCAGGAGCTAGGCGGATAGTCTTATACAATGTCGCTTTTGCTTCATCGGGGACGGGATCACGCCGAAAGAAAGCCATCCCTGCCGACGCTTCCGTCCACAGGCAGCCACTTCGGCGCGAATCCCGGTCCCCGGTGCCGCTTTACCCGGACTACTGCTGGGCCGTCTGGGCGTACTTGCCGTCCTTCCACTCATAGAGCACGTACTGCGGCTTCAGCACGTCGCCCTTCTTATCGAACTGGATCTCGCCGACGACCGTGTCGAACGTGTTGCCGTGCAGCGCGGTGGTCAGCTTCTTCACGTCGGCCGCCCCGGCCTTCTGAAGGCCCTGCGCGATCACCTGCACCGCCGCGTAGCTGTAGAAGGCGAAGTTGCCCGGCTCGGGCAGGCCGGCCTGCTTGAACTTGTCGACCAGCTCGCGGGCTGCCGGGTTGCTGGTGGCCGCCGCGCTGTCGGTGAACAGGGTCCCCTGCCCGGTCGGGCCGGTGATCGCCCAGTATTCGGCGTTGTTCAGCCCGTCACCCGCGATGTACTGGGCCTGAAGACCCATCTCGCGCGACTGGCGGACCAGCAGGCCGAGTTCCGGGTGATAGCCGCCGTAGAAGACCGCGTCGATGTTGCGGTCCTTCAGGTTGGTGACCAGGGCCGAAAAGTCCTTCTCGCCCGCGTTGACCGAGGTGCGGTAGGCGACCCGGCCGCCCGCCTGCTCCAGCGTCTTCGCGACCACGTCCGCCAGGCCCTTGCCGTAGGACTGCTTGTCGTCGATGACGGCGATGTTCTTGCCCTTGTACCGCTCGGCCAGATAGCGGCCGGAGACCACGCCCTGCTGGTCGTCGCGCCCGCAGACGCGGAAGATGTTGTCGAAGCCGCGGTCGGTCAGCGTCGGGCTGGTGGCGGTCGGCGTCACCATCACGATGCCTTCCTCGTGATAGACCTCCGACGCCGGGATCGAGGAGCCGGAGCAGAGGTGGCCGTCCACCGCGATGACCTTGTCGGTCACGAAGCGGTTGGCGATCGCCACCGCCTGACGCGGGTCGCAGGCGTCGTCGCCGACCTTCAGCACCAGCTTCTGGCCGAGGATGCCGCCCTTCTCGTTGATGTCCTTGATGGCAAGCTGCGCGCCATAGACCGTCTGCTCGCCAAGCGCCGCCACCGAGCCGGTGGTGGCGGTGCCGAGCCCGATGGCGATGTCGGCATAGGCCGGTGCCGCGCCGGCCATCAGCGCGACCGTGCTGGCGAACGCGATTGAGCGGATCATGGGCAATTCTCCCGTTTCTCGTTGGTTGGGCCGAGGGATTTAACAGTCGGAACGACCCCTTGTTAAGTTTGTTTCAGCGCAACCCCCCATTCTGGTTCGACCATTGGCGTTCCTCGCCCGAAACTCATACAATCATGCGTGGGCTATCGCGTGTGGGTTCGGGTGCCGGACGGAAGGCGGGCTGGGGTGCATCGCAACGGGATCGAGGCGGCGTGGCAGGGAACGGCGCGGTGCAGCAGCTGCGCCGTGCGGGATCTGGTCCTGTTCGGCGACCTGAAGGAGCCGGACTTCGACCTCATCCACGTCCCCATCGACGAACTGAAGTTTTCGGAAGGGGCCGCGCTGTACCACGCGGGCGAAGAGGGCGGCTCGCTCTACACGATCCGCGCCGGGCTGGTGAAGCTGGTCCAGTTCCTGCCGGACGGCACGCAGCGCATCGTCCGCCTTCTGCGTCCGGGTGCCGTCGCCGGGCTGGAGGTGCTGGTCGGCAAGCCTTACGAGCACACGGCGATCGTCCTGCGGGACGCCGAGACCTGCCGCCTCCCGCGCGAGGTGGTGGAGCGCCTGAGCAAGGAAACCCCGCGCCTGCACGCCCGGCTGATGGAACGCTGGTACCAGTCGCTGCATCAGGCCGACGAGTGGCTGACCGAACTGTCCACCGGCAGCGCGAAACGCCGCCTCGCCCGGCTGTTCCTGAAGCTCGCCGCCGACCTGCCCTGCGAGCCGGTGCTGCTGTCCGGCCGGGAGGATTTGGGCGCGATGCTCGGCGTCGGCATGGAGACGGCCAGCCGCACCATCGCCGAATTCAAGCGCGCCGGCTTCGTCACCGAACGCGCGCCGAACGTCTTCGACTGCAACATCCCGGCGCTGGAGGCGGTCGCGCTGGACGGGTAGGGGTGGTGCGGTTGCCCCCTCCCTAACCCTCCCCCTCTTCGAGGTGGAGGGGACTGCCGCCGCTTCGCCCAAGTCCCCTCCACCGCCAAAGGCGGGGGAGGGTTAGGGAGGGGGCAATACGTCTCCATCCCCACCACGCCCCCCACACAAAAATCCACCCCCACCCGCCCGCCATTTGCGAATTCGCAAAGGCAAGACCGCGCGCCGTCCGTAGCCTGTCGCGAAGGCCCTCCCCGCCCGGGCCGAACGACGGACGAGCATGATGAGCGTCACCAGCACCGAACCCCAATCAACTTCCACCCCCGCCCCGGCCCGCAAGAGCAGCCTCTACGCCCAATACAGCAAGATTTACCCGAAGTCGGTCGCCGGGACCTTCCGGCGGCTGAAATGGCTCGCCCTGATCGTCCTTCTGGCGATCTACTACGTCACGCCCTGGATCCGCTGGGACCGTGGCCCCGGCGCGCCGGATCAGGCGGTGCTGGTGGATATGCCGGGCCGCCGTCTGTACTTCTTCTTCATCGAGCTGTGGCCGCAGCAGGTCTACTACCTGACCGGCACGCTGATCCTGAGCGCGGTCGGCCTGTTCCTGGCGACCGCGCTGGCCGGGCGCGTGTGGTGCGGCTACGCCTGCCCGCAGACGGTGTGGAGCGACCTGTTCCTGTGGGTCGAACGGCTGGTCGAGGGCGACCGCGGCGACCGCATCCGGCTGGACCACGGCCCCTGGTCGCTCCGCAAGCTGGCGAAGAAGGCGACCAAGCACGCCGCGTGGCTGCTGATCGCGCTGGCGACCGGCGGCGCCTGGGTCTTCTACTTCAACGACGCGCCGACGCTGATCGGGGAGATGCTGCGGTTCGAGGCGTCCTCCAACGTCCTGCTGTTCGTCGGGCTGTTCACCGGCACCACCTACCTGCTGGCCGGCTTCGCGCGGGAGCAGGTGTGCATCTACATGTGCCCCTGGCCCCGCTTCCAGGCGGCGATGCAGGACGAGGAAAGCCTCGTCGTCACCTATGAGGACTGGCGCGGCGAAGGGCGCGCCCACCTCAAGCGCTCGCAAAGCTGGGAGGAGCGGCGGGCCGAGGGGCACGGCGACTGCATCGACTGCGGATCCTGCGTGCACGTCTGCCCGACCGGCGTGGACATCCGCAAGGGGCCGCAGATGGCCTGCATCGGCTGCGGGCTGTGCGTGGACGCCTGCAACGAGGTCATGGCGAAGATCGGCCGCCCCGGCGACCTGATCCGCTTCGACTCGCTGAACGCGCAGATCGCGCGCTCCAGCGGCGCCAAGCCGACCTTCAAGCCGATCCGGCCGCGCACGATCATCTACACGCTGATCCTGACCGTCGTCGGCGGGCTGATGGCCGCCGGGCTGGTGCTGAAGCCCAAGGTGGACGTGAACATCCTGCGCGACCGCGCGCCGCTGTTCGTCACGCTGACCAACGGGGACATCCAGAACGCCTACACGGTCAAGGTCCTGAACATGACCCGCGCGGCCCAGGACTACCGCCTGACCTTCACCGGCCTGCCCGGCGCCGCCCTGTCGGTGGCCGGCGCGGAGGGCGAGGGAGCGGCCGACGCCGTGACCGTCCACGCCGACCCGGACAGCGTCGCGACCTACCGCGTGCTCGTCCGCGTGCCGAAGGAGGCGATCCGCCAGACCTCCACCAACACCGCCTTCGTCGTCACCCGCCAGCCGGACGGGCTGGCCGTCCAGCACGAGACCGTCTTCCTGGCCCCCTGATCCTCACCCTTTCGCAACGGGAGAACCGCCATGAACTTCGACGCCCCCACCTATATCGCGCTCGCCGGTGCGGTCAGCGTGTTCGCCGTGACCATCGGGGTCTTCGTCTTCCTGCTGACCCGCAAGGGCAAGTAGGCGGCGATCACGACGCCTTCTTGACGCGGGTGACGAGCTGTGTGGGATCGACGAAGCGCAGCGCGATGAACAGCCAGACCAGCGTGGTCGCCATGTAGATCATCGCCATGGCGTCCACCGACTGGCCCGCCCGCACCCCGGCCGCGAAGACCGAGTAGTAGAGCGCCACGACCAGCGTCTGGCTGCTCGGCCCCGCGGTCAGGAAGGTCAGCTCGAACATGGCGACGGTGCGGACCAGCACCAGCAGCCCCGCCGCCAGCATGCCCGGCGCCAGCAGCGGCACCAGCACATGCAGGAAGACGCGCGGCGTGTTGGCGCCGAAGACGCGGGCGGCGGCCTCCAGCCTCGGGTCGATCTGCTCGATGAAGGGGGTCATCACCAGGATGACGAAGGGCACCGTGGGGACGAGGTTCGCCAGGATCACGCCCGTCATGGTCCCGGCGAGGTGCGTCTGGTACAGCACCGTCGCCAGCGGGATGCCGTAGGTGATCGGCGGCACCAGCAGCGGCAGCACGAACAGCAGCGTCACCAGCCGCTTGCCCGCGAACTCCCGCCGCGCCAGCGCGTAGGCCGCCGGCACGCCCAGCAGCAGCGACAGAAAGACCACCGCCAGCACCACCTCCATGGTGACCAGCAGCACGTCGCCGAGCTGGAACTCGTCCCAGGCCGCGAAGTACCAGCGCGTCGTGTAGCCGGCCGGCAGCCATGTGCCGAGCCAGCGCGTGGCGAAACTGTTCACCGCCACCGCCCCGATCAGCGCCAGCAGATTCACCAGGAAAAAGCCGATGCACAGCCAGACGAGGCTGTTCCAGAGCTTCGGCAGAAGGCGGCTCCCGCCCGTCATGGCCGTCATCCTTTACCCCCGCCCGTGGGGCCGCGATAGAACAGCCGCCGCGCGCCCAGCACCGCGACCACGACGACCAGCTGCACCGCCCCCATGATCATCGCGATGGCCGAGGCCATGGAGTAGTCGTACTGCTCGAAGGCCGCCTGGTAGGCGGCGATGGAGATGACGCGCGTCGGCCCCGCCGGCGCCCCCAGCAGCACCGCCGAGGGGAAGACCGAGAAGGCCTGCACGAAGGCCAGGCAGAAGGCCACCGCCAGTCCGGGGACCAGCAACGGCAGGAAGATGTACCGGAACTGCCGCCCCGGCCCGGCGCCCAGCGTCGCCGCCGCCTGCGGCAGGGCAGGGTCGATGCCGGTGACGTAGGACAGCGTCAGCAGGAACACGAAGGGGAAGCCGGTGATGACCAGCGACAGGAAGACGCCCCAGTAATTGTGCGTCAGCCGCACCGGCCCGTTGCTCAGCCCCAGCTCGATCAGGGTGCGGTTCAGCCAGCCCTGCGGCCCCAGGTAGGTCAACAGCCCTTCCGCCACCAGCACGGTGCCCAGCGTGATCGGGATGACCAGGATGGTGGTCAGCGCCCGCTGCCAGCGCAGCCCCCGCACCCGAAAGGCGATGGGCAGGGCCAGCACCATGTTCAGCACCGTCGCCGGCAGGGCCAGCCACATCGTCGTGCCGATGGTGTCGTGCAGATACGGGTCGCTGAAGAAGGCGGCGTAGTTGGCGAACAGCCCGCCCTTCATCGGCTCGAAGGACAGCAGCAGACCGTAGGCGAAGGGGTAGATGAACAGCAGCAGGACGAACAGCGCAGCCGGCACGACCAGCAGGGTCGTGCGGTCCCAGCCGGCGGCGGCCATGCGGCGGCTCAGGCCCGGTCGCTCGGCCGCGCGCGGGCGCGCTTCCGCGATGTGGCTGGTCATGCGCCCTCCTCCGGTGCGAACAGCAGCACCCGCTCAGGCGTTGCGCGCAGGTGCACCGGCTCGTCCAGATCCAGCCGGTGGTGGGAGCGGAAATGCAGCAGCAAGCCGCCGGGGGTTATGGCGGTGGCGGCGTATTCGCGTCCGATGAACTCCACGCTTTCCACCACCCCGTGGATGGCGTCGGGACCGTCCGGGCCGGGCAGCACATCCTCCGGCCGGATGGCGACCGCCGCCCGTCCGTCGAGCAGCGGCGTGCGCGGCGTGCCGACGACGCGGAAACCGTCATGCCGCACCGTCATCCGGCCTGCCTCTTCCGCCCCAATGGCGCTCTCAATGGCGCCTTCGAACACGTTGCGGTAGCCCATGAAGCGCGCGACGTCGAGCGTGGCGGGGCGGGCGTACAGCTCCTCCGGCGTGCCGATCTGGCGCACGCGGCCCTCGCGCAGCACGACGATACGGTCGGCCAGCGACAGCGCCTCGTCCTGATCGTGGGTGACGTAGACGGTGGAGCGGCCAAGCTCGTTGTGGATGCGCCGGATCTCGTGCCGCATCTCCAGCCGCAGCCGGGCGTCGAGGTTCGACAGCGGCTCGTCCATCAGCACCAGCGGCGGCTGCACGACGATGGCCCGCGCGATGGCGACGCGCTGCTGCTGCCCGCCGGACAACTGGCCGGGCAGCTTGGCCCCGTGCGCTTCCAACTGCACCAGCCGGATCGCCGCGTCGATGCGCTTGTCCGCTTCCGCCTTCGGCACGCCGCGCATGGCGAGCCCGAAGCCGATGTTCCGGCGCACGGTCATGTGCGGAAACAGGGCGTAGTTCTGGAACACCATGCCGAAGCCGCGCCGTTCCGGCGGCAGCTCGTCGATGCGCCGCTCGTCCACCCAGATGCTGCCGCCGGTCAGGGACAGCAGCCCGGCCACGCAGTTCAGCGCCGTCGACTTGCCGCAGCCCGACGGGCCGAGGAAGGCGATGAACTCCCCGCGCCGGATGGTCAGGTCGAGGTCCTGCAAGGCCATGACCCCGTCGAATCCCCGGCTGACCCGGTCCAGGCGGATTTCACCGAACTCACCCGGTCGGCGGGCGGTGTCGGGGCGTGGCATGGGCGGTGTTCCTAAGTTGTTGCGATGCGAACCGTTGCCCCCTCCCTAACCCTCCCCCGCTTCGCGGGAGAGGGAACTCCGCCGCTTTGCGAGTCTTACCCTCTCCCGCGAAGCGGGGGAGGGAGGGACCCACGCGCCAGCGTGGGAGGGAGGGGGCACCGGACAATCAGCTCACTTCGTCTTCGCCGCGCCGATCCGCTCGTCCCACAGGCGGAAGGCGTCCACCAGCCCCTTGGCGTCCAGCGGCAGTTCGATGGGGTTTTCGGCGATCAGCTTGTCGTATTCGGGCCGCCCGAACTCCTTGATGACGTCCTGGCTTTCCGGCGGCGCCATGGCGATCGTCACGTTCTTGACGGCGGGGCCGGGGTAGAAATAGCCGTCGTCATAGGCGTATGCCTGCTGTTCCGGTTTCAGCAGGAAGGCCATGAGGTCGAGGATGACCGCCATCTTCTCCGGCGGCAGGCCCTTGGGCATGACCATGTAGTGGGCGTCGGCCACCCAGTGGAAGCCGTTCAGCGCCGCCACCTTCACCTCCTTCGGCACGGTGCCCAGCGCGCGCGGGTTGATGTCCCAGCCGGTGGTGGTCGCCAGCATGTCGCGGGACCCCTCCCCCAGTTCCTTCATCGTCGCCGTGGTGCCGGAGGGGTAGTATTCGATGCAGGAATTCAGCTCCTTCAGATAGGCCCAGGTCTTCTCCCAGCCGTTGACGGGGTCCTTCGGGTCCTTGTCGCCCAGCAGATAGGGCAGGCCCATCAGGAAGGTGCGGCCGGGGCCGGAGTTGGCCGGGCGGGCGTACATGAACTTGCCGGGGTTGGCCTTGCACCAGGCCAGCAGCTCGTCCGTCGTCTTGGGCGGGGTCTTCACCCGCTCCGGCGCGTATTCCAGCAGCGGGCCGGAGGGGTAGTAGGTCACCACCACGCCCTGGTTGGCCGCCAGCCCCTGCATCCTGGCCGCCGCCGGCAGGTAGTTGGCCTCCAGGTTCGGGAACTTCTCCGCGTAGTTGGGCAGGAGCGGCTGCCACAGACCCTGCTCGATCCCCGCCGCCAGACCGTCGGTGCCGGTCAGCACGAGGTCGATGTCCACCCGCCCGGCGTTCTGCTGGGCCTTGATCTTGCCGGCCAACTCCGGCGCCGGGGCCTTGGTGAAGGTGAAGCGCGCGACGCGGTTGGGGTTGGCCTTGCGGTAATTCTCGATGGCCTTCTGGGTCAGCGCGAGGTTGCCGGCCACGTCGATCACGTTGATCGTCACCGGCTCCTTCGGGAAAGCGGGAAGCTCGGCCCAGGCCGGCAGCGCCCCCATCGCGCATAAGGCGGTCGTCACGAGCCCTGCCAGCGCCGAACGCCGGCCCTTGCTGCCGCGCATGCCTCTTCCTCCCTTGGATTAAGCTTTTGCGGGAAGGGTAGAGAGTGTTTCGATTGGTTGTCAAACTATCCGAAGTCCTGACCATTTCGGGTTAGGCGGTAGGGCCGAGGGGTGCGCCGTGATGAATCGCCCGCTCGTACGTTTTCATGGCCGATGGCGAACTCCGAAACGGCGAACACCGAAACCACGGAACCGGAACGCGCGCCGGCGCCGGCGGCCCCGCATGCGCCCCGGACCACCCCACCGATCACCCCGGCGACCGCCCCGCCGAGGGCCGGCGGCCGGCCCGTGACCTGGAGCCCGTGGATCGTGCGGGCGGCGGTGTTCGGCCTCGCCCTCATCCTCGTCATCGCCTTCTTCACGCGTTGGGACTTCTGGGTCGGCTCCGGCATCCGGCAGAGCACGAACGACGCCTATCTCCAGTCCGACACGACGCCGATCGCCGCCCAGGTCTCGGGTGTGGTCCGGTCGGTGCCGGTGGGCGACTTCCAGCGGGTGCAGGCGGGCGACCTGCTGGCGGAGATCATGGACGCCGACTACCGCGCCCGCGTCGCCCAGGCCGAGGCGGCGCTGGCGGCGGCGGAGGCGGCGGAGGCCGCGCTCGACGCCCAGAAGCGCACGCAGCGCACCCTGATCGACCAGGCCAAGGCCAACGTGAAGGGGCTGGAGGCCGACGTCTGGCGCACCCGGCACGAGGAGGAGCGGCAGACCGAATTGGCCGAGCGCGGGATCGCCGGCACCGCGCAGGTCTTGCAGCAGGCCCAGGCGGCGGCCCAGCGCGCCGCGGCGGCGCTGGAGGCCGGGCGCGCGCAGGTGGACCAGCAGACCGCCATCCTGGAAGGGCTCGACGCCCAGGCCCGGCAGGCCGACGCGGCCCGGCAGCAGCGGGAGGCCGAGCTGTCGCTCGCCCGCATCAGCCTGGGCTACACCCGCATCACCGCCCCGGCGGACGGCATGGTCGGCCAGCGGCAGGTGCGACCCGGCCAGTATGTGGCGCCGGGCAGCCAGATCATCACGCTGGTGCCGCTGCCTGCGGTCTGGGTCGTCGCGAACTACAAGGAAACGCAGATGACCCGCATCCGCCCCGGCCAGCCGGCGACGCTGCGGGTCGACGCCTTTCCCGACACGACCCTGCACGGCCACGTCGATTCCTACGCCCCGGCCAGCGGAAGCCAGTTCGCGCTCCTGCCGCCGGAGAACGCGACCGGCAACTTCACGAAGATCGTCCAGCGCATCCCGGTGAAGATCGTCTTCGACGTGCCGAACCCGCTGGAGGATCTGCTGCGGCCCGGCATGTCCGTGGTCGTCACCATCGACACCAGCGATGCGGCGGCGCGCGGGGGCGGTTCGTGAGCGAGCGGGTGGCCGGTGGCCGGGAATCCGGAGAATGGCGGCGCCTGCTGGCCCTGCCCCGCTTCCACCGCCACGCCGGGCCGGTGATCACGCACCATCCCTTCATCGGCATCCTCGGGGTGCTGCTGGGCGCCATCATCTCCACCCTGACCGCGCGCATCACCGCTTTCGGCCTTGCCGACATCCGGGGGGCCATCGGCGCCGGCTTCGACGAGGGGGCCTGGATCACCACCTCCTACACGGTGGCGCAGATGCTGGTGGCGCCGGCCGCCGCCTTTCTGGGCGCGGTGTTCGGGCCGCGACGGGTGCTGCTGATCTCGGCAGCCACCTACGGGCTGGCGGCGGGAGCGCTGCCGCTGACCGGAACGCTGCCCGGCGTGCTGGCCTGCCAGGTGCTGGCCGGCCTGTCGTCGGGGACCTTCGTCCCGCTGACCATCGGCTTCATCGTCCGCAACCTGCCGCCGCAGTTCCTGGTCTACGGCATCGCCGTCTACGCCATGAATGTGGAGCTGTCGCTGAACGTCTCCGCCTCCATCGAGGGCTGGATTTCCGAGCATCTGAGCTGGCACTGGATCTTCTGGGACACCGCCCTGCTCGCCCCGCTGATGTGGCTGTGCATCTGGTTCGGCATGCCGCGTGAGCCGATGAGGCGCGACCTGCTGAAGACGGCGGACTGGTGGGGCATCGCCTACGCCAGCGTCGGCTTCGCGCTGATCTACGCCGCGCTGGACCAAGGCAACCGGCTGGACTGGCTGAACTCCGGACTCATCAACGGGCTGCTGCTGGCGGGCGGGCTGCTGATCGCGGCCTTCGTGGTGCAGGAGCTGACGTGCCCCAAGCCCTGGATCACCTTCGGCGTGATCTTCCGGGGCAACATCCCGCTGCTGTGCCTGCTGCTGATCATGCTGCGGCTGGTGATGCTGTCCACGGCCTACATCATCCCGCAATACCTGATCACCGTGCACAATTTCCGCGCGCTGGAGGTCGGCGACACGCTGCTGTTGATCGCGCTGCCGCAATTCCTGCTGGCGCCGATCATCGGCACGCTGCTGCGCCACGTCGACCCGCGGGTCACCATGGCGGCGGGCTTCGCGGCGGTGGGGATGGCCTGCTTCGTCGCCTCGCACCTGACGGCGGAGTGGGTCAGCACGAACTTCCTGCCCTCGCAGATGTTGCAGGCCTTTGGGCAGTCCTTCGCGATGACCTCGCTGATCCTGTTCAACGTGAAGAACCTGAACCAGACCCACATCCTGACGCTGGGCGCGCTGTTGCAGACCTCCCGCCTGCTGGGGGGCGAGCTGGGGGCCGCCTTCGTCCAGACCTTCCTGCGGGTGCGGGAGCAGTTCCACAGCTTCACCCTGGGCATGAACGTGGCGTCCGGAGACCCGGAGACCGCGCAACGTCTGGCCGGCACCACGGCGCGTCTGGTCGGCCGCTCCGTCGGTCCGGGCGAGGCGGCGGAGCGGGCGGCCGCACTCCTGTCCTCCACGGTGCGCGGTCAGGCCTATGTGCTGGCCTACATCGACGGTTTCGTGGTGATCGGCTGGTTCATCATCGGCGGGCTGGTGCTGGTCGCCCTGCTCCGCCCCGCACCAGAGTCCTGAGCCGGAGCATGAAATGACGACCCTGTCCAAAAACACCGACAGCTTCAAATCCCACGGCTGGGTGGCCAGCAGCAACGTGTGGAACCCCGGCGCCTACAAGAACGGCAAGGACTTCACCCAGAAGATCGCGATCAAGGACGCCACCTTCCCGAACGGCACGCAAATCACCTGGAGCTGGCCCTACGACCGCCACCGCGCGCTGACCTACGACAATTTCCCCGTGCGCGCCTATCCGGAGCTGACCTACGGCGTCAATCCCTGGAGCAGCGCGCCGTCCACGACGGCCACCCTTCCCGCGCGGATCAGCAGCATCAAGAACCTGGACATCGCCTACGACTTCGGGATCACCGGGGACAAGAACCTCTACAACGTCGCCTTCAGCCTCTGGATCAGCCACGACCCGGCCAAGGGGCTGCAAGGCGTGACGGACGAGGTGATGGTGTGGGTCCACAACGGCTATTTCACGCCGGCCGGGCACCAGATCGCCAAGCTCCAGGATCCCAAGCTTCAGGATCCCAAGCTTCAGGATCCCGGGGGCTCCGCCACCCTGTGGAACCAGAAGAACTTCGACGCGGAGGTCAAGACCAACCCGGTGAAATGGGAATACACCGCCCTGAAATACGACAAGGACCAGCTGTCCGGGACCCTCGACGTCGATGCCCTGATGAAGACTCTGGTCGACCGAGGCACCCTGTCGAAGGACGATTGGCTGCTGGGCGTCCAGGTCGGTGCGGAGGTCGCGGCCGGGCACGGGACGCTGGACGTGAAGCATCTGGCTGTAAACTTCGTGGGACCTTCCCCGAAGCCGTCTGCCCCGCTGACGACCGCCGCCGCCCTCGCCCTGCCGCCGCCATCCGGTGCTCCGACTGCTCTTGCGGCCAATCCGGACCCTGGAATCGCCGCTCCGCCGCGGTTGTCGTGACCGGAGGGCGTGAATCCGATTAGCGTTTCATTAACCATAAAAATTGCCCTCTGCACGCCATAGTGCGGAGGTATGAATGACCAACACCGATAAGCCCGGCTTCTATGTTGCCACCAACGGCAAGGACTCCTGGTCCGGTCGGCTGGCCGAACCCAACGCCGACGGAACGGACGGCCCGTTCGCGTCGCTGGAGCGCGCCCGCGGCGCCATGCGCCACAGCGACGTTGATACGACCTACGTGCGCGGCGGCACCTATCACCTGTCCAAGACGCTGGAACTGGACGGGAACGACAACGGCGTCACCTTCACCGCCTACAAGGACGAAAAGCCCGTCATCAGCGGCGGCGAGACGGTGACCGGCTTCAAGAGCGAGGGCGGCGGCCTCTATTCGACCAAGCTGGCGAAGGCCAGCGACCTGGACCTGATCATCGGCGGGCAGCGCCAGCACGTCGCCCAGTCCGGTGACTGGGACGCGGCGAACCCGGCCAAGTCCGGCTGGTCCTTCCTGGACGAGGCCAAGGGCGGCGCCAGCAAGACCGCCTTTTCCTTCCACGACGGCGACGTCTCCCCGTCGCTGAAGGCCCAGCCCGGCCTGAAGGTGCAGAGCTTTGACACGGAGCGGCTGAACGACGCCATCTCCGACGTGAAGGCCATCGACCATGGCTCGCACGCCGTCAGCTTCGACCAGGCGAACCAGTACGCGCTGCGCAGCGGCGGCACCTACCGCCTGCTGAACGACGAGAGCCTGATCCGCGACCCCGGCGAGTTCGCCTGGCGGTCGGAGGACGGCTCCCTCGTCGTGAAGCCGGAGCATGGCGACACCTTCGAGAAGGACGGGGTCGTGGTCCCGCGGCTCGGCACGCTGGTGCACATGACCGGCGCCAAGGGCGTGACGCTGAGCGGCCTGACCTTCGCCGATGGGCGCTACGACGAGGCGGCGGTGTCGCTGACGCGGGGCGAGGGCAACGCCATCGGCGGCAACCATTTCGTCAACGTCGGCACGGCGATCGCGCTGGACGGGTCGGACAAGAACCGGATCGGCGGCAACGTCATGGAGCATCTGGCCGACACCGGCGTGAACCTGTTCAACGCCGCCGACGGCAACCGCATCTACAGCAACCAGATCGAGCATGTGGGCGAGATCCGCAAGGGCGGCGGCGCCATCACCGCCGTCGGAAGCAGCGACACGGTCGCCGACCACAACGACGTCGCGTGGTCGCCGCGCTACGGCATCTCCTTCAAGGAGTGGGGGGACGGCCAGCTCAGCAACAACAACCGGATCACCAACAACCACGTCACCCACACCGGGCAGGAGTCGGCGGACGCCGGCGGGCTGGAGATCCTGGGCCGTTCGGGCCGCGACACCCACTCCCTGATCCAGGGCAACTACGTGGAGGACACCGGCGGGCTCGCCACCAAGCACGGGGCGAGCGGCTGGATCGACGGGCAGAAGGGCTGGGGCATCATGCTCGACGATCTGGCGAGCGGGGTGACGGTGCGCGACAACTTCGTCAAGGGCGCCACCTGGGCCAACATCTACGTGCACGGCGGCAGCCACAACGTGGTGGACAACAACGTCGGCGTGGTCGCGCGGCCCGAGGACGCCTTCGTCCGCGTCGAGTGGGTGCCGAAGGCCGGCGAGGCCGGCCGGCCCAACGACAACACCGTCACCCACAACGTTGCCGTGGGCGAAAAGCCCATGGACGACTACTGGACGCTCTACACGGCCGGCAAGCTCACCATGGGGAACAACGTGACCGATTCGAAGGCCTACGGGGCCACCGACACGGTCGCCGCCAACCCCGGCTTCGCCGACGCGGCCAAGGGCGACTACCACCTCGCCCCGCAGTCCCCGGCGCTGAAGGCCGGCGTCCACGACCTGGATTGGTCGAACATGGGCGCCGACCACTACACGCCCACGGCCGACCTGCCGGACTTCTGGCACCACGGGTGAGGCAGCGGGGTGTGAGGCCCTCTGCCCCCTCCCTCCCACTTCGTGGGTCCCTCCCTCCCCCGCTTCGCGGGAGAGGGGAAGATTTGCAGCGCGGCGGAGTTCCCTCTCCCGCGCAGCGGGGGAGGGTTAGGGAGGGGGCACCGCCTTCTGCATCTCCAGCACATGCCGGTCGCGTCCGGCCGCCGCTCCGAACAGGGCGGCGGCCAGCGTGATCGCGGCGAAAAGGGCACCGGCCGAGCCCCAGCCGCCGCTCCAGTCGTGCAGCAGGCCGGCCAGCATCGGGCCGAGGGAGGCGATGGCGTAGCCCACGCTCTGCGCCATGCCGGACAGCTGGGTGGCGACGTGCGGATCGCCGGCGCGCAGCACGATGATCGTCAGGGCGATGGCGAAGACGCCCCCCTGCCCGATCCCCAGCGCCACCGCCCAGCCCCACAGCGTCCACAAGGGCGCGAACATGCAGCCCATCATCCCCACCAGCGTGAAGCCCAGCACCACCAGCACGGCCACGCTCTGCTGCCGCGACCGCGTCGCCAGGATGGGGGCGGCAAGCGAGGCCGCGACCTGCACCATGATCGACGCCGACACGGCCAGCCCGGCGGCGACCGGCTCCACGCCGCGGTCGCGCAGGATCACCACCAGCCAGCCCATGGTGATGTAGGCCAGCGAGCTTTGCAGCCCCATGAACAGGGTCACCTGCCACGCCAGCCGGTCGCGCCACAGCCGCCCCGCGGGCTGGGCGCCGGCCTTGGCCTTATGCCCGCCGCCCGGCGGGGCCAGCACGGCCCACACGACCGCCGCCACCAGCGCCGGCACCGCCCAGGAGGCGAGCGCCAGCGACCAGGACTTCCACAACCCGCCGGACGCCGATCCCTCAAAGAGCCGGGCCAGCGGCAGCGTCGCCCCGGCGGCGAAGGCAGCCCCGGCGCACAGGCCCATGGTGTAGACGCCGGTCATCAGCGCGGGCTTGTTCGGGAAATCGCGCTTCACGATGCCGGGCAGCAGCGTCCCGATGATGCCGATCCCCGCCCCGGCGACGATGGCCGCCAGGATCTGCGCCGGATAGCCCGGCACCGCCCGCAGCCCGATGCCGGCCGCCAGCCCGACCAGGGTCAGCAGGATGACGCGCTCGCTGCCGTGCCGGCGCGCCAGCCCTGGGGCCAGAACGCCGAACAGGCCCAGGCAGAGCACCGGCAGGGTCGTCAGCGCGCTCGCCATCGTGGCGGAGATGCCGGTGTCGCGCACCAGCTCCGCCAGCACCGGCGCGACGCTCGACAGGGCCGGGCGCAGGTTCAGGGCGACCAGCACCAGCGCCAGCCCGAGCAGGACCGGATGGCGGGCCGTCGGAACGGGACCGGGGTCGTCCTCCGCGTCGATCAGCAGCTCGTCGGCCAAGGTTGGGGCGAGCGTTGGGCCAGAATTTGATTCGCGCGGGCCCTCGCCGCGCGGGACGGGTTGCGTGCCGTGCATCATGCCTCGGTGTTGGAGCGACGGAGGACCGTACCAGAACAGGGATGGAAGGACACGGTTTCGTTGCCGGCCTGCCGGCGATGCTGCCCATCCCATATGTGTCTTGTACTCAGGTTGGGCCGGGAACCGCGGAAAACGGCGGGCGCACCCCGGACAAACGTGAATGCGCGTGGAAATGCGCTATTCTCCCGTGCATGCGGCCAAAGAAACCGGGTATCTCCGGACAACGGGATGGGGAAGAAGGACGATGAGGACACTGCGCGGAGCGTTGCTGGGCGCCGTTTTCACGGCAGCACTTGGAGTTGCGGGATTGGCCGCCGGGCCGGCCTGGGCGGCCACCGTCAAGGTGGGCGTGATCGCTCCCTTCTCCGGCCCCTTCGCCATGGCGGGCCAGACCTTCAAGCAGGCCATCGAAGTCTATCAGGCCGAACACGGCAAGACCGTGGGCGGCAACACGGTGGAGTTCGTCTACAAGGACCTGGACCAGGCCAACCCGGCGCAGAGCAAGGCCCTGGCGCAGGAGCTGATCGTCAAGGAGAAGGTTAGCTACCTCGCGGGCTTCTTCTTCACGCCCGACGCCCTGGCGGTCGCCCCGCTGATCGACGAAGCGAACATTCCCTGCGTGATCTTCAACGCCGCGACCTCCGCCATAACGGAGAAGTCGCCGCGCTACGTCCGCACCTCCTTCACCCTGTGGCAGAACACCGTGCCGCTGGCCGAGCACATGGCCAAGCAGGGCATCCGGAAGGTGGTCACGGCGGTCAGCGACTACGGCCCCGGCATCGACGGCGAGACCGCCTTCAAGCAGACCTTCGAAAAGTCCGGCGGCCAAGTGGTCGACAGCATCCGCATGCCGCTGAAGTCCACCGATTTCGCCCCCTTCATGCAGCGGATCAAGGATTCGGGGGCGGAGGCCATCTACGCCTTCCTGCCCGCCGGCCCGACCACGCTCGGCTTCGCCAAAGCCTTCAGCGACACCGGGCTGAAGGCGGCGGGGGTCAGGTTCTTCGGCCCCGGCGACATCACGCAGGAGCCGGACCTGCCGGTGCTGGGCGACGCGGCGGTCGGCATCACGACCACCCACCAGTACAGCCAAGCCCACGATTCCGACCTGAACCGCGCCTTCCTCGCCAAGCACAAGGAGCTGTTCGGGTCGTCGGACAACGTCACCTTCACCTCGGCCGGCGCCTACGACGGCACCCACGTCATCTACAAGATGGTCGAGGCGACCGGTGGCAAGCCCGACGGGCTGAAGGCGGTGGAGACGGTCAAGGGCATGGCCTGGGAAAGCCCGCGCGGTCCGCTGAAGATCGACCCCAACTCCCGCCACGTCACCCAGACCATTTACCTGCGCGTCACCGAGCGGAAGGACGGCAAGCTCCAGAACACCGAGATCGCCAGCTTCCCCAACCAGCCGGACTACGGCTACAAGGCCGGGAAGTAGTCGTTTTGCCCCCTCCCCGACCCTCCCCCGCCTTCGGCGAGGGAGGGAGCATTATTCCCTCCCCTGCGAAGCGGGGGAGGGTTAGGGAGGGGGCAAAACCCGCCCGGAGTTCCACCATGGAAACGGTTTTCGGCATCGCGGTGGACGGGGTCGCGTATGGGATGATTCTCTTCATCATCTCCGTCGGCCTGTCGGTCACGCTCGGCCTGATGCGCGTGGTGAACCTCGCGCACGGGGCCTTCGCCATGGTCGCGGGCTATGTCGCCTCCTACGCGGCCCAAGGCCTCGGCCTGCCCTACGCGGCGGCGCTGATCGTGGCGGTGCTGCTGACTGTGCTCGCCGCCCTGCCGCTGGAACGGCTCCTGTACCGGCGCATCTACGGCTCCGCCAACGAGCTGAACCAGGTGCTGCTGACCATCGGGCTGACCTTCGTGATTGTCGCCGGCATCAATTACCTGTTCGGCCCGACGCTGAAGCGCATCCCGCTGCCGGACGCGCTGCTCGGCACCGTGACCATCGGGCCGAAGTCGATCCCGGCGCACCGGGCCTTCGTCATCGGCGCCGGGGCCGCGACCATCCTGGGCCTGTGGTGGCTGCTGGAGCGCACCGACTTCGGCATCCGCCTGCGCGCCGCCGTGGACGACCCGAACATGGCCGCCGCTCTCGGCATCCGTACGGAGCGGCTGTACGCCGCGACCTTCGCGCTGGGCACGGGGCTGGCGGCGCTGGGCGGGGTTCTGGGGGCGGAGCTGCTGCCGCTGGAGCCCTACTACGCCATCCGCTACATCGTCCTGTTCCTGGCGGTCGTCGCCGTGGGCGGCGCGGGCAGCATCTTCGGGTCGGCGGCCGCCGCGCTGGCGCTGGGCATCGTGGACACCGCCGGCAAATACCTCGTCCCCAACTTCGGGGAGTTCTTCTTCTACGCCGCCCTGGTCCTGATCCTGTTCCGCTGGCCGCAGGGCTTCTTCCGCGGGAGGGACGCATGAAGGCCGTCGCGGCCCCAGCGGTCATGGGTGCGCTGGGCCTCACCGCCTTCTGGCTGTTCCCCGACGACCTGGGACTGATGACCCGCATCGCCGCCACGGCGCTCTACGTGCTGTCGCTCGACCTCGTGCTCGGCTACTGCGGCATCGCCACGCTGGGGCAGGCGGCCATGTTCGGCACCGGCGCCTACGCCGCCGGCATCGCCGCCGTGCATCGGGTGACCGATCCGCTTGCGCTGCTCGCCATCGGCGGCGCAGCGGGCGGGCTGATCGCGCTGGCCACCGGCGCCCTGATCCTGCACGCGCGCGGCCTGACGCTGCTGATGCTGACCATCGCCGTCGTGCAGATCGCGCAGGAGGTGGCGAACAAGGCCCGCGACTGGACCGGCGGCAGCGACGGCCTGTCCGGCATCGACCCGTCCCCGGTGCTGGGCCTGTTCCGCTTCGACCTCTACGGCTGCACCTCCTACCTGTTCGCGCTGGCCGTTCTGCTGGTGGGCTATCTGGCGGCGCGGCGCATCGTGCGCTCCCCCTTCGGCCTTGCCTGCCGGGGCGTGAAGGAGGACGCGCTGCGCGTCGCGGCGCTGGGCGGCTCGCCGCGCCGCTACTTGGTGACCATGTACGCCATCGCCGGGGTGTTCGCCGGCGTGGCCGGGGCGCTGAGCGCCGTCACCAGCGGCATCGTCGGGCTGGACAGCCTCAGCTTCTCCTGGTCGGCGGAGGCGCTGGTCATGCTGGTGCTGGGCGGCACCGGGCGGCTCGCCGGCGCCGTCATCGGCACGGTCGCTTTCATGACCATCCACCACATCCTGGCCGCCACCGACCCGTTCCACTGGATGCTGTTCATCGGCCTGTTCCTGATGGGCGTCGTCCTGTTCCTGCCCGGCGGCATCGCCTCACTCGCCGACCGCCTGCCGCGCCGGAAGGCGGCGGAGGGCCACGCATGAGCCCACTTCTTCAGGTCGACGGCCTCAGCAAGAACTTCGGCGGCCTTCTCGTGGCCTCCGACATCTCGATGGAGCTTCATCCCGGCGACCGCTGCGCCCTGATCGGGCCGAACGGGGCCGGCAAGACGACCTTCGTCAACCTCGTCACCGGGGTGCTGGCGCCGACCTCCGGCACGGTCCAACTGGAGGGCGAAGACATCACCGCCCTGCCGGCGGAGGCGCGGGTGCGCCGGGGCCTGATCCGCTCCTTCCAGGTGGCCCGCCTGTTCCGCAGCATGACAGCGCGGGAGCATCTGGAGTTGGCCGTGCTGGAGCGCGAGCGGCGCACCTTCCGCCTCTTCGCCTCCGTCCGGCGCGTGCCGGGCCTGGCGGAGGAGGTGGCCGGGCTGCTCGACGGCATGGGGCTGGCCCCGGTGGCGGACCGCCCGGTCGGCGCGCTGGCCTACGGGCAGCAGCGCCTGCTGGAAATCGCCCTGGCGCTGGCCCTGAAGCCGAAGGTCCTGATCCTGGACGAGCCGGCGGCGGGCGTGCCCCAGTCGGAAAGCCACCGCATCCTCGACGCGCTGGACCGGCTGCCCGCCGATCTGGCCGTGCTGATGATCGAACACGACATGGACCTCGTCTTCCGCTTCGCCACGCGCGTCATCGTGCTGGCGCAAGGCCATCTGCTGTGCAGCGGCACCGCGCGGGAGATCGCGGCGGATCCGCGCGTCCGGGAGGTCTATCTGGGGAGCCGAGCGCATGCCCATCACGGCTGAAGGACGCCTGGAACTCTCCGGCCTGACCGCCGGCTACGGCCCGACGCGGATCGTCGAGAACCTGTCCTTCACGGTCCCGCCCGGCGGGCGGCTGGCCCTGCTGGGCCGCAACGGCGTCGGCAAGACGACGACGCTCGCCACGCTGGTCGGGCAGACGACCCTGCACGGCGGCTCGATCCTGTTGGACGGCGTGGACATCACCCGCCTGCCCTCCTCCGCCCGGGCGGCGGCGGGCCTCGGCTATGTGCCGCAGACGCGCGACGTCTTCCGCTCCCTGACGGTGGAGGAAAACCTCGTCGCGGGCATGAAGGGCCGCCCCCGCGCGGCGCTGGAGGAAGCCTACACGCTGTTCCCCCGCCTGAAGGAGCGGCGGCGCAACGGCGGCGGGGAGCTGTCGGGCGGCGAGCAGCAGATGCTGTCCGTCGCCCGCGCCCTGCTCGGCCGGCCCACCGTGCTGCTGCTGGACGAGCCGCTGGAGGGGCTGGCCCCGGTGATCTGCGACCAGCTCATGCGGGCGCTGTCGCGGCTTCCCATCACCATGATCCTGGTCGAGCAGCAGTTGGACCGCGCCCTGGACTTCGCGCAGGAAGTCGTAATGCTCGACCGCGGCCGGGTGGTCCACCATGGCCCGGCGGACGACGCCCGCCACGACCATGCGCTGATGGAACGCCACCTGGGGGTGGCCGCCGCTCTCTCTTAGGGGGAATGGATTGCGGCGGCTTTTCCGGTAGCATCCACCCAGCCCACAACGACGCGAGACGGCGCGATGCCCCCGACCACCGAACAGCGGCGCCCCGAGGCGGTGATCTTCGACTTCGACGGGGTCATCATCGACTCCGCGCGCATGAAGACCAACGGCTTCATCCGCCTCTACGGCATTGAGGATCCGGCCATGCAGGACCGGCTCCGCCGGACCGTCTGGCGAAACGGCGGGCTCAGCCGCTTCAAGATGCTGGCGATCCTGGAACGCGAGCTGTTCGGCCGCTCCCCGACCGAGGCGCAGGTCAACGACCTCGCCCGCCGCTACGCGGAAATCGTGGATCCGGCGGTCCCCGACTGCCCCCTGATCGCCGGCGCCGAAGAGCTTTTGGACGCGCTGAGCGGAACCCCCTGCCATCTGGTGTCCGGCACGCCGCACGAGACGCTGATGGGCACGGTGCGGGCCAAGGGGCTGGAGCGCTGGTTCGTCTCAATCACCGGCTCCCCCAGCGTGAAGGCGGAGGTCTTCGCCGGCATCGTCCGGGCCGGCGGGCATGACCCGGCGCGCACGCTGGCGGTCGGCGATTCCATGACCGAGCTGGACGCGGCGCAGAAGTCCGGAACCGCTTTCGTCGGTGTGGTGCCCGCGGATCTCCCCAGCCCCTTCCCGGCGGAGGTGCCGACCGTCAACGACCTCTTCGGCCTGTCAGAGTTGATCTGAGGCGGGAGCCTCCCCCGCCAGGAACAACCGGTAGGCCGGATTGCCGGTTTCGTCCCAATACGGGTATCCCAGCTCGTCCAGGCACCGCTGGAACCGCGCCCGGTCGCCGTCCGGCACCTGGATCCCGGCGAGCACACGGCCATAATCGGCGCCGTGGTTGCGATAATGGAACAGCGAGATGTTCCAGTCATGCCCCAGCCCGTTCAGGAACTTCAGCAGCGCGCCCGGCCGTTCGGGAAATTGGAAGCGGTACAGCCGCTCGTCCGTCAGGCCGGGGACGCGGCCGCCCACCATGTAGCGGACGTGCAGCTTGGCCATCTCGTTGTCGCTCATGTCGAGCACCGGGCAGCCCTGAGCGCGCAGCAGCTCCATAATCTGCCGCTTTTCCTCGTCACCCTCGGTCAGCTGCACGCCCACGAAGATCTGCGCCTCGCGGCGGTCGGCGTAGCGGTAGTTGAACTCGGTGATCGACCGCTTGCCGAGCGCCTGGATGAACTGGCGATAAGCGCCCGGACGCTCCGGGATCGTGACGGCCAGCAGGGCCTCCCGCCGTTCGCCGATCTCCGCGCGCTCGGCGATGTGGCGCAGCCGGTCGAAGTTCATGTTGGCGCCGCTTCCGATGGCGACCAGCCCCTTGCCCTGGAGCCGTTCGCGCTCCGCGTATTTCTTCAGCCCGGCGAGGCTGACGGCGCCCGACGGCTCGGTGATGGCGCGGGTGTCCTCGAAGATATCCTTGATGGCGGCGCAGATCGCGTCGGTGTTGACCGTGATGACCTCGTCCAGCAACTCGCGGCACAGGCGGAAGGTCTCGGTGCCGACCTGCCGGACCGCAACACCGTCGGCGAACAGCCCGACTTGGTCGAGCTGCACGCGCGAGCCCGCCGCGATGGCCGCGCCCATGCTGGCCGCGTCGTCCGGCTCGACCCCGATCACCTTCACGTCCGGCCGCAGGAACTTCACATAAGCCGCAACCCCGGCCGCCAGCCCGCCGCCACCGATCTGCACAAAGATGGCGTCCAGCGGGTGCGGGTGCTGGCGCAGGATCTCCATGCCGATGGTCCCCTGCCCCGCGATCACATCCGGATCGTCGTAGGGATGGATGAAGGTCAGTCCCTTCTCCGCCTCAATCTGGCGCGCGTGCAGGTAGGCCTCGTCGAAGGCATCGCCGTGCAGCACGACCCGCCCGCCCCGGCTCTTGACCGCCTGGACCTTGATGCTGGGCGTCGTTCGCGGCATGACGATCAACGCCTTGATGCCCAGCTTCTGCGCCGCCAGGGCGACGCCCTGCGCGTGGTTGCCGGCCGACGCGCAGACCACGCCCCGCTCCCGCGCTTCCGGCGCCAGCCCGACCATCTTGTTGTAGGCGCCGCGCAGCTTGAACGAAAAGACCGGCTGGAGGTCCTCACGCTTCAGCAGCACCGTGTTGCCGAGGCGCTGGGACAACCGCGCCATCGGATCGAGTGGGGTCTCGATCGCCACGTCGTAGACGCGCGCGTTGAGGATCTTCCGGACATACTCGTGCATGGACACTGGCCTTCATCGACGCGGGCCGCGGATGGTAGATCGGTCGCGCCACTCCGGCAACCGGAAGACCACGTCCCAAAACGAAAAGCCGGCGCTCCTTTGGGGAGCGCCGGCTTTTGGTGTGTCGTGTCGAAGGGTGTAAGTGTTGAAGCGTCGTCCAGCGGATGTTGGCGTGTGCCGTGGTGACCTGGCGGCGACC
>NZ_JBPXMQ020000036.1:0-64647 GCF_053470405.2 Azospirillum mesophilum | reverse complement strand
CGCAAAGCATAGCGTCGCATCGGTCGGCCCTCCCGTCAGCCGACGCTCTATGAATCACGCATTCCGCCCGCTGGGAATCCCCTAACTGACGACACGCCCTAGGCCAGTTCCAGCACCGCATCGACCTCGACCGCCACGTTGCCGGGCAGCGAGGGCGCGCCCACCGCCGCGCGGGCGTGTTTGCCGGCATCGCCGAACACCTCCACCATCAGCTCCGACGCGCCGTTGATGACCAGCGGGTGGTCGTGGAAGTCCGGGCCGCTGTTCACGAAGCCGCCCAGCCGCAGCACCCGCGCCACCCGGTCCAGGTCGCCGCCGCAGGCCGCCTTTGCCTGGGCGATGATATTCAGGCCGCACAGCCGCGCCGCCTCCTTGCCCTGCTCGACCGTCAGATCCTGGCCGACCTTGCCTAGGAAGCGCCGCTCCCCGTTCCACACGGTGATCTGCCCCGACACATAGAGCGTCTTGCCCGACAGCGTGTAGGGCACGTAGGCCGCCACTGCGGCCGCCGCCTGCGGCAGTTCGATCCCCAGGTCGCGCAGGCGCGCTTCGATTCGTCCGGCCATGGTCCATCCCTCCGTTTTTGGTGCCGAGCCCCGACGATAGCCGTCCGTGCCCCCGTCTCCAAGCGCTTCCAAGGGAGCGTTCCGGGGCCGGTTTCCGGACCCGGCGGGCTGGGCAATTTTCGCCGGTGCACCGCAGCATCGCCCACAACGGCTGGGAAGATTTGTCCAGCCGGCCAATCGGAAAGACGGTCCTTACCCGGCAAAGTTTTCCAAGCCCCTTGGGACGTTCACGCGCCCATGCCGGCCAAGCTCCCGCCGCGCACACAGAAAGTCACAAGAAAGTCAAAGAGTTGATAGCTGCTCCGCGTGTTGGCACGGCGTTTGATAGGGGAGCGTCACGCAAAAGCACGTTGCCTCGCTTCGGTTTCAAGCACCAGCCGCGGGGCAGGCCTCAGAAGGAGACTTGGAACCATGGCTATCAACGACGTCACCCTGTCCGCCTCAATGCGCACGAACCTGCTGCAGCTGCAGGGCGTCCAGGAGAAGATCGGGGTCAAGCAGAACATCCTGTCGACCGGCAACAAGATCAATTCGGCCCTCGATGGCCCGACCGCCTTCTTCGCGGCGAAGAGCCTGAACCAGCGCGCCGGCGACCTGACGTCGCTGAAGGACGCCATGGGCCAGTCGATCAGCACCATCAAGGCCGCCGACAAGGGTCTGACCGCGATCGAGAGCATGATCGAGCAGGCCCGCGGTCTGACGACCGCCGCCTACTCCGCTCTCGGCACCGACGCCGGTTCGGTGGCCACCCGCAAGACGCTGGCCCAGCAGTTCAACGGGCTGAAGGAACAGATCGACAAGCTCGCCGGCGACAGCGGCTACGCCGGCAAGAACCTGCTGGCCGGCAACGGCATGCGGATGGACTCCACCAGCGCCTCGCGCCAGGCGGTGAACACCATCCAGGGCATCGAGAACGCCCGCGTGACCAACGTGGTGTCGGCCGACACCTACACGGTCCGCGTCAAGGGCGACGGCTCCATCGAGGGTGCGGCCGGCGACATCAACAGCGCCGAAATGGACCACGGCCTGGTCGGCCTGAAGCTGTCCGGCACCATGGCGACCACGCTCGGCAGCTTCTCCGACGTGCAGATCGAGGTGCGCGGCGCGGTGGGCCGTGAGCGCTCGTTCATCGTGACCGACGGCAACGAGTCGCGCACGATCAAGTACTTCGACAACAGCCAGACCATCGCCGCCAACACCACCCGGGCGGCCACCAGCGGCACCGCCCAGGTCACCAACGTGCAGATCGGCGGCACGATCGAGGCGGGCGACAGCTTCACCATCACGGTCGAAGACCAGACCTTCACCTACACCACGACCGCCGGCGACGTCGCCACCGGCCAGACGGCCCGGATCAACATCGCCAACCAGCTGAAGGCCTCGATCAACAACGCGCTGACCACCTCCGGCGGCCGCCTGAGCGGCAAGGACGTGGCCTCGGTGACGGTCAACTCGACCGGCGGCACGCTCACCCTGTCGGGCGCCACCGCGTCCAACTCCGCCCGTGAGATGACGGTCAAGGCGACCCAGGAAAACGCCCTGACCAAGCGCATCTCCGAGAGCTTCGCCTCGGGCACGATCGTCTCCTTCACGGTCGACCGCAAGCTGCTGGAGCAGGCCGCCAACGGCGGCAACGGCATCTCGGTCATCGAAAAGAAGGTCGACATCCAGATCAACGTCAGCAACCTCAGCGGCGCGACCGTCACCCGCGACGGCATGGCCAACCGCGGCGAGGGCAAGCTGTCGCAGGGCGAGAACTCCTTCGCGTTCGACACCGGCACGGTGCGCTTCAACGTCGACCAGAAGACCATCAAGCAGGCCGCCTCGGCCAGCTCGGCGGCGAACCTGGTGACGGTGCAGGTGACCGACGCCAACACGTCGAACGACCTGACCGTCCAGCTGAACGAGCGCAACACCAACGCGATCACGGTGAAGGCGCAGAACCTGACGACCAGCGGCCAGGGCCTGCGCGTGGACTACGCGCAGAACGACTGGACCGACCGCTCGGACATCGACAAGGCGGTCGCCAGCATCGACTACGCGAAGCAGACCCTGCGTTCGGCCTCGCAGACGCTGTCGACCAACCTGAACGTCATCACGACCCGTGAAAGCTTCACCAAGGAGTTCAGCGACGTGCTGGTGGAAGGCGCCAACAAGCTGACGCTGGCCGACCAGAACGAGGAAGGCGCGAGCCTGCTGATGCTGCAGACCCGTCAGCAGCTCGGCACCATCGCCCTCTCGCTGGCCAACCAGTCGCAGCAGTCCATCCTGCGCCTGTTCTAATAAGACGGCCATCGGCCAAAGCAACGTGCTGCGCGGCGGGCGCTCCAAGAGGAGCGCCCGCATTCTTTATTGGGACTGGCGCTCCGAGAGGAGCGCTCGCGTTCCTTGTCTGGAGCTTTCCTCTACTTCAGCGCCGCCTCGATCAGGGCGCGGGCGTCGGCAGACAGTTTCGCGCGCTCGGCCGCGCGCGTGTACATCATATGACCGCCCTCATAGACGGCCACCGTCACCCGGTCTGCTTGCCCCTCCGGCAATTCCAGCCGCGAGGCGACCCAGCGCGAGGCCATGTAGGGGGTGATCAGGTCCGTGCGTCCATGCGCGATCAGCACGCGCATCGACGGCTGCAGGGTCAGCGCCGTCTGCAGGTCGTCGGTCGCGTTGGGATGGCTCATGCGCGGCCATTCCCAGGCGCGGTTCACACGCTCGTTCAGCAACTCGAAGGGCATCTCACTGCGCACGCCCAGCCATTCGGCGGCGTAGCTGGCGAAGGCTGTGGTGAAGATGGGCACGGTGCCCTTCAGGAACGGGTCGAAGGGAAGGCGGGCGGCCGAGGGGTCCGGGTCGGCCGCGGTGAAGGTCCCGTCGTAGACGCTGGCGACCCGGCCCCGGTCGCGCAGCAGTTCGCGGGCGAAGACTCCGGCCGGGACCTGCCCGCGGTGGCGGGTCACCAGTTCCACCGGAAGCCCGATGGTCCGCGCGACCTCGGCGAAGAAGCCGCCCGCCTCGCCGGCGCGGCGGTAGTCGAGCGTGGCGAGGCCCGTCAGATAGCCGCCGAGCGCGAACCGCTCCGCGGCTTGCGCGGCCTGCTCCGGCGTGCCGGGCACCAGCCCGTTGGCGGCGGCCGAGGCGGCGTAGGCCGGCAGCTTCAGCGCGGGTCCCAGCAGGCCGGATTCGTCGCGAATGGTTGCAAAGTCAACGACCGGCGACACCATGATCAGCCCGTTGACCGCCACGCCGGTGCGGTCGATCAGCTCGCCGGCCATCTTGGCGATTCGGAATCCGCCGTAGCTCTCGCCGACCAGGAACTTGGGCGAGCCCCAGCGCCCGTTGCGCGTCAGCCAGAGCCGGACAATCTCCGCCATGGCGCGGGCGTCGGCGTCGACCTTCCAGAAGCGCTTCTCGGCCTCCTCGTCGGGCTTGCCGGTGTCGGGCTTTATGGCGCGGCTGAAGCCGGTGCCCACCGGATCGACGAAGACGAGATCGGTGAAGGCCAACCAGCTGTCGGGGTTGTCCACCAGCGGCGCGGGTGGGCGCGGCAGAGACCCGTCGTCGTTGAAGGCCGCCACCTTCGGCCCCAGCGCCCCCAGATGCAGGTAGGCCGACGCCGCCCCCGGCCCGCCGTTGAAGACGAATGCGACCGGGCGGGCGACCGGGCGGCCGTCCTTGGGAGCGCCGTCCGCCGTGTAGGTCACGGTGAAGACGCGCGCCGCCACCTCCTCCTTCGCCCCTTCGCGCAGGGGCAGGAACTCCGCCACGGCCGTGTAGGCGATCGCTCCGCCGGGCTGCGCCAAGCTGTGATGGGTCTCGCTGCGCTGCGAGTCGAAGGCGGCATCGGTCCGCTTCGGCGCCTCCGCCCGGCCGGCGGCCTCCCGTTGCTCGGGCGCGGAATGCTCCTGCGCGCGTCCGGCCGTGCCCGGCCCCAGAAGCAGCGGAGCCACGAGGGCAAGCGGCAGAAAACGGGAGCGGATCATCGGAAGTTACCGGGTTGCTGAAGGGCTGTCGGGCGACATCCCGCATATTGCCGTCGCGACCCACACCGGCAACCCCGCCGCGCTCGCGCTTTCTTGTGGAGCGTGCGTCAAGGCGGGAAATCGAAGCGCGACAATCGGTAGCACAGACTTTTGTTGCAGCGCCGTGATTATCCATTACCATACGAAAGGTGGTATGACCTTTAGCTGAACGCTTAGCCGCCGAACCTTTAGCTGCCAAACCCTAGCCGAAGTGCGCCCGATCATGGACATGCATGCCGAGAATTTCCGGGACTTGGTGTGGAGCGACGATCTCGCTCTGGGCGTCGAGGAAATCGACGAGCAGCACAAGCACTGGATCGCGCTGGTCCAGAAATTCCAGGCGGCGGTGAACGAGGGCCGCTCGCGGGAGGAGGTCTACCGCACCCTGGCGGAGGCCGTGGTCTACACCGAGATCCACTTCGCCAATGAGCAGGAGGTCATGGAGCAGTCCGGCTATCCCTTCATGGCCGACCATCTGGTCCAGCATTCGCTGGCCTGGGAACAGCTCCACGCCTTCACCACCGGCGACGTGCCGGAGGAGGACATCGCCGATTACCTGGCGACCTTCCTGCCGCAGTGGCTGATGCTGCACATCAACTCGGCCGACCGCCAGTTCGCCCGCTGGCTGAAGAAGCGCGGCTCCGCCCCAGCCGAGTCGGCCGACGCCGAGATCTCCGGCCGCGTCTTCACCAACATCCCCGTCTGATCCGTCCTTCCGCCATTTCCGTTCGGCGGAATGGCACCCGCGCGCGCCCTCCCCTGTTGGCGAAGGATCATCCTTCACTGACGGGAGGGCATCGTCATGCCCGAAAATTCCCCCGAAAGCCCAAAAACACTCCGGCCTCGGTCGATCCGGCCGGCACCGGCAGTCCTCCACCGCCAGCGCCGTGAGGACAACATCAACCCCGCCCGCGCCCGCGAACAGCCGCCCGAGGACTGAGCGGAAGCCCAAAAGAATGGGCCAGAACGCGAAAAGGGGAGGTCCGAAGACCTCCCCCCTTCCGCCATGCCGGGGATGGAACCGGCCGGCCTCAGCTGCAGCCCGTGGTGGAGCCGCAGGTGTCGCACTTCAGGCAGGTGCCGTTGCGGACGAGCGTCATGTTGCCGCACTCGCCGCACTGGTCGCCCTCGTAACCGCGGGCGCGGGCCTCGCGGATGCGGTCGTAGCGCTGGTCGCTCGTGCTGCCGCCGTAGGATGTGCCGGTGGTGGAGCCGGCCGAGGCGTGGCCGCCGGCGTGCACCACCGCGGCACCCACCGCCGGGCTGGCGGCAACCGCCGCGTGGGCCGCGGCCGCCGTCGCCTGGAGCGGATCGGTGCCGGTGGCGGCCAGGGCCGCCGCAGCGACCGCCCGCTGGGCCTGCCCGCCATTGAGGACGCGCAGGTTGTTGCGGACGTAGCCGGTGGACGCGACCTTGCGGACGATGTCCGACGGCTGGACCGGAGCGTCCGGCAGATCGGCCTGCGCATCGCCGGTGCCGACCGTGAAGGGCAGCAGGTCTTCCGGCGTGGCGTGCGCCAGATCGGTGCGCGACAGGTAGGAGATCGCGATTTCGCGGAACACGTAGTCGATGACGGAGGTCGCCATCTTGATGGTGTCGTTGCCGGTCACCATGCCCGACGGCTCGAAGCGCGTGAAGGTGAAGGCCTCCACGAACTCTTCCAGCGGCACGCCATACTGCAGACCGATGGACACCGCGATGGCGAAGTTGTTCATCAACGACCGGAAGGCGGCGCCTTCCTTGTGCATGTCGATGAAGATCTCGCCCAGACGGCCGTCCTCATACTCGCCGGTGCGCAGGTAGATCTTGTGGCCGCCGACGGTCGCCTTCTGGGTGTAGCCCTTGCGGCGGTGCGGCAGGCGCTCGCGCTCGGCCGACTTCCGCTCGATGATCTTCTCGACCACCTTCTCGACGATCCGCTCGGACACCATCTGGGTGCGGGCGGCGTTCGGGGCCTCGACGATCTCCTCCAGCGCGTCGTCCTCGTCGTCCAGCAGCGCGGCCGACAGCGGCTGGCTCAGCTTGGAGCCGTCGCGGTACAGCGCGTTCGCCTTCAGGCCCAGGCGCCAGGACATCAGGTAGGCGTCCTTGCACTCCTCCACCGTCGCCGTGTTCGGCATGTTGATGGTCTTGGAGATGGCGCCGGAGATGAAGGGCTGCGCGGCGGCCATCATGGTGATGTGCGATTCCCAGGACAGGAAGCGCTTGCCGATGCGGCCGCAGGGGTTGGCGCAGTCGAACACCGGCAGATGCTCGTCCTTCAGGAACGGCGCGCCTTCCAGCGTCATGGCGCCGCAGCAGAAGGTGTTCGCCGCCTCAAGCTCGGCCTTGGTGAAGCCCAGCGCGCTCAGCAGGTCGAAGCCCGGCTGGTCGATCTGCTCGGCCGGGACACCCAGCGTGTTGACGATGAAATCGGCGCCGACCGTCCACTTGTTGAAGACGAACTTGATGTCGAAGGCGGTGGCGAGGTTGCCCTCCAGCTTCTCCAGCAGCTCCTCGGTGAAGCCCTTGGCCTTCAGCGTCTCGTGGTTGACGCCCGGCGCGCCCTTCAGCGTGCCGTGGCCGACCGCGTAGCGCTCGATCGCGGCGATCTGGTCGGGGGTGTAGCCCAGCGTCTTCAGGGCTTCCGGCACCAGCCGGTTCACGATCTTGAAGTAGCCGCCGCCGGCCAGCTTCTTGAACTTCACCAGCGCGAAGTCCGGCTCGATGCCCGTGGTGTCGCAGTCCATGACCAGACCGATGGTGCCGGTCGGGGCGACCACCGTGGCCTGGGCGTTGCGGTAGCCGTGCTGCTCGCCCAACTCCAGCGCCTGGTCCCAGGCGCGGACGGCGGCCAGCGCCAGTTCGGCGTCCGGGCACTCGTCGGCGACGAAGGGCACCGGGTTGACCGAAAGGCCCTCATAGCCGTCCATCTCGCCATAGGCGGCGCGGCGATGGTTGCGGATGACCCGCAGCATGTGGTCGCGGTTCTGCTCGAAGGCCGGGAAGGCGCCCAGCTCCTGCGCCATTTCGGCGGAGGTGGCGTAGGCGACACCGGTCATCACGGCGGAGATGGCGGCGCAGTAGGCGCGGCCCTCGGCCGAGTCGTAGGACAGGCCCGAGGCCATCAGCAGGCCGCCGAGGTTGGCGAAGCCGAGGCCGAGCGTGCGGAACTCGTAGGAAAGCTGGGCGATCTCCTTCGACGGGAACTGCGCCATCAGGACGGAGATTTCCAGCACCATCGTCCACAGGCGGCAGGCGTGCTCGAACGCCTCGACGTCGAAGGACCCGTCCTTCAGACGGAACGACATCAGGTTCAGCGAGGCGAGGTTGCACGCCGTGTCGTCGAGGAACATGTACTCCGAGCACGGGTTCGAGGCGTTGATGCGCCCCGAGGTCGGGCAGGTGTGCCAGTCGTTGATGGTCGTGTCGAACTGCACGCCCGGATCGGCGCAGGCCCAGGCGGCGTAGCCGACCTTGTCCCACAGGTCGCGGGCGCGCAGCGTCTTGGCGACCTTGCCGTCGGTGCGGCGGATCAGTTCCCAGTTGTCGTCGTTCAGGACGGCGTGGATGAACGGGTCGGAGATGCGCACCGAGTTGTTGGAGTTCTGGCCGGCCACCGTCAGGTAGGCCTCGGAGTCCCAATCGGTGTTGTAGGTCTTGAACTCGATGCTGGTGAAGCCCTGCGCGGCGAACTGGATCACGCGCTGGACGTAGTTCTCCGGCACCTGCGCCTTGCGGGCGGCGACCATGGCCTTCTTGAGGTCCTTGTTCTCCTTCGGATCCTGGCCGGCCTGCGCCGCCGCCATGATAGCGGTCAGGTGCTGCTGGCAGATCTTGGAACCGGTGACCAGCGCGGCGACCTTCTGCTCCTCGGTCACCTTCCAGTCGATGTAGGCCTCGATGTCCGGGTGGTCCATGTCCACCGTGACCATCTTGGCCGCACGGCGGGTGGTGCCACCCGACTTGATGGCGCCGGCGGCGCGGTCGCCGATCTTCAGGAAGCTCATCAGGCCCGACGACTTGCCGCCGCCGGCCAGACGCTCGCCCTCGCCGCGCAGGCGGGAGAAGTTGGAGCCGGTGCCCGAACCGTACTTGAACAGGCGCGCCTCGCGAACCCACAGGTCCATGATGCCGCCCTCGTTCACCAGATCGTCGGCGACGGACTGGATGAAGCAGGCGTGCGGCTGCGGGTGCTCATAAGCCGACGCCGAGGAGGTCAGCAGGCCCGTCTTGAAATCGACGTAGAAGTGGCCCTGGCTCGGGCCGTCGATGCCGTAGGCCCAGTGCAGGCCGGTGTTGAACCACTGCGGGCTGTTCGGGGCCGCCATCTGGGCGGCCAGCATGAAGCGCATCTCGTCGAAGAAGGCGCGGGCGTCCGACTCGCTGTCGAAATAGCCGCCCTTCCAGCCCCAGTAGGTCCAGGTGCCGGCCAGACGGTCGAACACCTGCTTGGCCGACTTCTCGCCGGTGTAGCGCTTTTCCTTCGGCAGGGCGGCGAGCGCCGACTCGTCGGCCTCCTTGCGCCACAGCCAGGACGGAACGGTGTTCTCCTCGACCGCCTTCAGGGCGACCGGGACGCCGGCCTTGCGGAAATACTTCTGGGCCAGGATGTCGCTGGCGACCTGGCTGTAGTTCTCGGGAACCTCGATGTCCGTCTGCTGGAAGACCACAGAGCCGTCGGGATTGCGGATCTCGCTCGTGGTCCGGCGGAAGCCGAGACCGGCGTAGGCATCCTGTCCCTCTTTCGTGAAACGACGCTGGATCAGCATGGTGGCTCGTGCTCCCTCTATCTGGCGAACGGGCTATGCGCTCCGTGCCGCCCAGCTTACGCTGGCTGCCGAACGCTACAGCCTGTATGTTGGTGCGCATCCTAGCCCCATCATTTGGGGTAGGCAACCCCCCTCACAACATATTGTGTCCTTGACGGCTGGTCGCCTCCTAGATATGGCGCGCCGAGTACAACGCGACATCCCACCCCATGTTCCCGCAGACCGCGCCGGAATGCGTCGGCGCACCCTGCCGGCCCGTCGATTAGAGCGCCTTCCGGGCGCTTTTCCGCCGCCTTCTTCTTGGGATTCCGGCGGTTTTGCGGGGTAGCCGGGGGCAACGCCGGGAGGAGTCTTTCGGGGGTCGAATCGGGGGTACGGCCATTCACACCAGGACCCCGGCCGGACGCGCCGGGGGCGACTCGGCCCGCCGGGGGACGGTCTTGTCACAGCATGTCACAGGGGGCCGTGCGCGACCTTTCGGGCCGTGCACGGTTGCAGGGGATTGGTACCCCCCTTGAGAGGTGATCTCCCATGCGCAAGATGGTGATTACGACCCTGTCCGCCCTGGCGCTGATGACCGGCGTGGCGGCGGCCCAGAGCAGCTCCGGCGGGATGAACTCGTCCTCCCCCTCCTCCGCCATGAACCAGGGCCAGACGCAACACCAGACCGGCAGCAGCCCGACCGCCCGCCCGATGAACCTGCCGGGCACGGCCAGCGTCGATCAACTGATGAACCGGACCGTCATCGGTTCCGACGGGGAACGCATCGGCAAGGTGACGGACGTGATCCTCGGCCCCGACGGGCAGGCGCAGCTTCTCGTGGTGCAGAGCGGCGGCTTCCTCGG
The DNA here is from genome assembly GCF_053470405.2 of Azospirillum mesophilum. Lineage (NCBI taxonomy): Bacteria > Pseudomonadati > Pseudomonadota > Alphaproteobacteria > Rhodospirillales > Azospirillaceae > Azospirillum > Azospirillum mesophilum. Next base: position 54,472 of record NZ_JBPXMQ020000036.1, on the reverse strand, counting down.
CATCGGCGGCAAGGACATCGCGGCCGACATCGCGCTGGCCGAAATCCAGCCCGGCGAAGACACCATCAAGCTGCGCGACGTGACCCAGGCCAGCGTCCGCGACATGCCGGAATTCCAGTACACCGACAGCATGACCTCGCTGAATCGCGGCCCGCGCGCAAACGGCAGCACCATGAACGGCGATCAAAAGAAGCAGTAAGGGCCATGCGTCCCCTCTCCTACCCTCGGCGGGCTGGGAGAGGGGACACTTCATAGACCGCCATCCACGCTCCCAAACGGTCGCGACCGCTCTAAGGTTGCGCTGAACAGATTTTTCGGCAAAATGGGTTGCAAACTCCGCACCCGACGTCGGAATGCGGACCGATCAGCGCATGGAATGGGGATGTGCCATGACCTCCGTGGACGCTTTACGCGCTTCGACAACGCTGTTTTCGTCGACGCAGGCGGCAGCCGGCCTCTTCAAGCCGGCCCCCAACCAGACGAAAAGCGCATCCGCAAGCGGCGCGGCGGAGGTGGACCTCGTGGACCTGAGTCCCCTGGCGGCGGCCCTCAAAGGCGATGCCATGAAGCTGTTTTCCCGGCTGGAGGACAAGGACCGCTCGTCCCTGGCATCGCTTGTGACGAGCGGGGCGATGTCGGCGGACGAGATGAACAGCGCGCTGACCGACCGGCTCAAGCAGGCACGCGGGAAGACCTTCTGGACGATGGTCGACGAACACATGAAGTCTCCCCAGAACAAGGAACTCATCGCTGGGCAGGACAGGCTGTCCGCGCTCTCGAAAACCATTGAAGACAAGATGAGCGCCATCGAAAAAATGGGCAATCGGCAGGAGATGATGAAGGCCTACGAAGGCATGAATGCCTTGTTCGAAGAGCAATCATCCCTGATGCAGCGTGGGGCGGCGCAACCCCTCGACCCGTCCATGCAGCTTACCGGGACCTTTGCTGTTACAAAGCTGTACCGTTCGGAGGGGGAGCGGGCGGCCGGGGACAAGCTGTCCGGCCTCGGCTTCGCGTCCAAGAGCTTCGACGCCGCGGTGAACGACATCGCCCGCGACGATGTCGCCAACCGGAACCGTTAACCGGCTTTTCCGAAAGCAATTCTTTGGCCCCGCCCCCTCCCACCGGGGGCGGGAAAGGGCCGTGAAAGCATCCTATACCCCCTCGACCTCCCGTTCCTTCAGGAAGGCGCCCAGCTTCTTGTCCACGCCCAGGATGTGGCCGGACAGCCATTTGGCGAGAAAGCTCAGGACGAAGGCGCCCTTCTCGCCCCCGGCGTCCAGCGCGTTGTTCACGTCGTGGAGTTGCCGCACGAAGGTGTCGTGCATCGTCTTGTGCATCGCGAGGTCGGGATAGGCGTGCTCGCGCATCAGCCGCTCCTCGCGGTCGAAATGGGTGTCGGTGTAGTCCAGAAGCTCCGCCAGCACGCTCTGGATCTCGCTGTCGGCGCGGTTGTCGTTCACCGCCGTGGCGAATTCGTTGAACAGCTCGAACAAGCGCTTGTGGTCGGCGTCGATGACGGTGTGCCCCACGCCGAACGCGTCCTGCCAGGTGACGGTTTCCCAGCGCGGTTCGGACAGGTTCGGCTTCATGGTCTTGGGCGTCATCACGTTTCCCCCGGAGGCGGCTGTTCTTGGCGAAAGTTTCCCAAGACTATGCACGCGTCCGCGCCCGCCCAGGGGCGGCAAAATGTCCCACCTTCCAGCATGGTTATCGCCCGAGATATCCGCCCCGGATATCCGCCTGGGAATCAGTCCAGCCGCTCGGCCAGAATGCGCCGGGCGGCGGCGCGGGCCTCCGGGGCGGCCATGTTGGGGGACAGGCGCCCGTCGTAGAGCACCGACAGCAGCAGCCGGTCGACCGGCCCGATGCGGCGGTAGCCGATGTCGTCGTTCAGCAGCGTGCCGTCGGCGTGGCTGTCCACCTCGCCGAACAGGCCCATGGACTGGAACAACTCCTCGGCGAGGCAGGCCTCGGCGTTGTCGGGACCGACGGCGGCGGCGTTGATGAAGATGCGGGCGCCGCGCATTTCGCCGTCCGTCGCCATGGGCAGGGCGATGCAGGTGAAGGGCTCGTCCCGCCGCCCGTTGGCCAGCGAGACCATGGGCGGCCAGAAGCCGCGCACGTTGGTCACCACGACATCGATATCCCCGGCCCAGAAGGGCTGCTCGTAAACCGTGATCCCCACCCCGGTGGCGCCCGACAGATCGGCGGCGATGGCCTGGGCGGCGGGGAACCATCGCTCCGCCGCGTCGCCGCGCAGCGTCACGTTCACCGGATGGGTCCAGCGGATCAGGGGGTGTTCGCGCTTCAGTTCGTCGTGCAGCGCGCCCTCGTCGAAGAGGGCCGCCATCTCGTCGAGCCCGGCCTCGCGTGGCCGCTCGCTCGGCGCGTCGAGGACGACCGCCGGCAGGCCGGAGGCGACGGGGGCCTGCGCGCGCGCCGCGACGGACGGCAGCAGCGACGCCAGCGCGGCGATCAGCAGAGCAAAATGACGAGCTGAGAGCATGGGTCGGGTTCTCCATCACCGGCGATGAAGGCGCTCCCCCGCCCGCTGGCCGGGCGGCGCATCGCCACCCGGCTCTTTTGCTGGACCTCCAACAACCGGCCGTTCAACTCGTCGCGGCGAGCGGCAGGTTCACCAGAAGATTCTGCGGCTTCAGGCGCAGCTTGCCGTCGGCGCCCATCGCCATGCCCAGATAGACCGGCCGCCCGGCGAGGTCGGCGCGCATGGCGGCGGGATCGGCGAACTCCAGCCGGAACAGCGCCAGGATGCGGGCCAACCGCTCCTCCCCCACCTCCACGCCGTTGTAGAGGTCGTTCATGATGGCCGAGGCCTCGGCGTCCAGCCCGACGTGCCAGACCCAGCGCTCGTCGCGAATCTGCTGCACGGGGTGGATCACGACCTTCACGCCCAGGAAATGCGCCACCCACGCCTCCAGCACCCGGCACAGCGCGTCGAGCCCGGCGGCGGCGAAGGTCACGTCCAGCACCGTGTCGTGCCGGGAATCGCGGCTCCAGTAGTTGGCGTGGTTCGTCTCGTCCAGGATGTCCAGCTCGACCGAGCGCGGGGCGGTGCCCGCCTCCACCACCAACCGGCCGAGGCTGCCGAATCCGCCGGTCGCCGCCAGCATCTCCACCGTCTCCGCGTCGGCCAGCCGCACGCGCCCGTCGTCGAGGGACACCGACTGCGGGCGGAAGAACAGCTCCGCCGCCCGCGCTCGCAGGCCGGACGGGGTCTCGTCCAGAATACCACGCAGGATCACGTGGGCGAGCTGGTCGATGAACAGCGCCGGCACCCCCCGCGCGCCCTCCCGGAACAGGCGCAGGTAGCAGCCCTCCAGCGTCCCGGCGGCGAGCAGCCGGTCGCGAAAACCCAGCCAGACCGCCCAGTTCTCGCGCGCGTCCTCGTCGGCGAGCGACTCCACCATGCCCGGCGGGACGGGGCGCGTGGGGTCCTCCAGCAGGCCGGCGAAGAGGGTGTGCTCGGTCTCGCAGGCGTCCTCGGGCGGGCGCATCTCCGGCCGCAGCAGATAGGCGCGCAGGAAGTCCGGCGTGACCGCAAGCCGCCCGTCGGCGTCGCGCGTCAGCAGATGGTAACCGGACTCTCTCCAGAAATCGGGCATCGTTCAGGCACCTCGGGGAAGCTCCATTGATTTAGACACAAAGATCAGACGATCAAAATGACAGGAGAAATAGGGTCTTTTGATCGTCTGATCTTCGCGTTCGATCTCAGCACCCGACCGACGCAAGGAACGCATCGATGTCCGCCCACACGCGGTCGCGGATCGCGTCGCGCTCCATCAGCAGCTCGTGCTTGGCGTCGGGATACTCCTTCAGCGTCGCGTTGCCGAGCCGGGCGGCGACCGTCCGGTGCACGCAGGACCGGACGATGCTGTCCTTGGGCGCGCTCAGCAGCAGCACGGGCGTCGTCACCCGCTCCAGCGGCGCGGTCCCCTGGATATAGTCGGAAGCGAGCAGCGCCGCCCGCAGCCAGCCGAAGCTGACCCCGCCGACCCGCAGTTCCGGCCGGTCCCGGAAGGCGTCGTGGAAGGTGGCGTAGCGCCGGGCGTCGGAGGTGATCGGGTTGACCGGCAGGAAGATCCCCTGCAACGGGTTGTAGTCGCCCTGCCCGTAGGCGTAGTGCGCCGCCCGGCCACGGGCGCACAGCCGCTCGGCCAGCCACACCGCGACCCGGCGCGGGACCGGCCCGGTGAAGATGTCGAACATCGGGGCCGTCAGCACCGCCGCCTTGTAACGGCCCGGATCGCGCAGCAGGCTCAGCAGCGCGACCAGCCCGCCCATGGAGTGGCCGAGCAGCAGCAGCGGCCCCGCCTGGACCGGGCGCACCACGCGCTCCATCACAGCATCCACGTCGTCCGCCAGCCGGTCGAAGCTGTCCAGGTGATGGATCTGCGGGTTGGGCAGAGGCCGGTCGGACAGGCCCTGGTTGCGCCAATCGAAGCCGACCACCTGGAAACCGCGCCCCCGCAGTTCCCCCACCGTCTCCGCGTATTTCTCCAGGAACTCCGACCGGCCGGCCAGCAGCAGCACGGTGCCGCGCGGTTCTGTGACAAAGGCGGGCCAATGGGCGGTGCGCAGCCGCGTTCCGTCGTCGAGGGTCACCCAGCCGAACCGCGGGTCCGAGCGCAGATCCGCCAGCGTTTCGGCCATGCTTTCCCTCCCTCCTGTCAGGCTGCAATTGAACCATTCCCGGCAGGACCCGTCCACCGTGTCCGGTCCCGATTGCGCCCCTTGCCGGAACACCCTCCCCACCCGCGCGTTACCAGTGCCGAAGGGAGGTAACGGCTTATGCACATTCAGCGTACTCTGTTCGCGGCGCTCTGCGCGCTTTCCATTGCCCATCCGGTCCAAGCCCAGCCAAGCAGCAAGACGAAGACACCCCCCGTTGCGGTCGAGCGCACCGAGAACGGCGAGCCGGTGATCGTCCACGAAGGCGAGGCATCCTTCTACGGCAGCGACTTCCACGGCAAGAAGACGGCCAGCGGCCAGACCTTCGACCAGAACAAGCCGACCGCCGCCTCGCGCGAACTGCCGCTCGGCACCAAGGCAACCGTCACCAACCAGGACAACGGCAAGAGCGTGGAGGTCATCGTCAACGACCGCGGCCCCTACGTGGACGGCCGGGTCATCGACCTCTCCAAGAAGGCCGCCAAGCAGCTGGACATGATCGAGGACGGCACCGCCCCGGTCCGCGTGGAGGCCAAACCCTCCGAGCAGCCGAACGAAACCGTGAAGGAAAAGGTGGAGGAAAAGGCCGAGAAGGCCGACCGGACCCTCACCGCCGAACGTCCGGCGCCCGAGACCAGATCCGGCAGCACCGGCACGGGCGGCTCCTCCGCCTCCAACTCCGGCTCCGGCCAATAAACCCCTATGGCCGCACCTATGGGCTGGGCGGCGGCCGGAAGCCCCGCCCCAGCCGCTGGCCGCGGTCGAAGGCCGCCAGCAGGGCGCCCAGCCCGCCCGAGGCGGCGTGACGCGACCACAGGAAGGGGCGCAGCACGTTGCGGGTGCCGAATCCGTGCACATGCACCGTGCGGCGCCCCAGCGCCTGCAAACCTTCCCGCGCCACGTCCATCGGGTCGGCCGCCCCCGGCAGGGCGTTCAGCGCGAAGCCCGCGCGGCGGCCGAACTCCGTCCGTGTGGCGCCGGGGCACAGCACCAACACGTCCACCGGCTTGCGCCGCAACTCCGTCGCCAGCGCCTCGCCATAGGCCAGGACGAAGCTCTTGCTGGCGCTGTAGGTGGCCAGGAAGGGCACCGGCTGGAAGGCGGTGGTGCTGGACACCAGCAGCAGCCCGGCGCGGCGGTTGTCGCGCGCCGCCCGGTCGATCATGCCCGGCAGCAGCGCGCGGGTCAGCACGGTGGTCGCCACCACGTTCAGCTCCACCGTGGAGCGTTCGAACTCCGGTGTGTTGTCGATCACAGCGCCGAACGACCCGACTCCCGCATTGTTGATGAGCAGGTCGATCTCCAGCGTCTCGGCCTTCTGGATCAGGGCGGTGCGGCCCTCGTCGGTGGTCAGGTCGGCGGCCAGAACCTCCACCCGGCGGCCGGGCGCCTCCAGCTCCGCCTGGCGCTGGGTCAGGGCCTCGGCGTTGCGGGCGGTCAGCAGAAGGTTGGTGTCGACCGGCAGGGCGCGGGCGAAACACGCGCCGATGCCGGAGGTGGCGCCGGTGACCAGCGCGAAGCGGTGGGGCATGGGACGGCTCCGATTGCTGATCCATCGACTTGTGACCGTTGGTCGCAGGTGGCGGAAGTCAAGGCGGCGGTTTCCGAGTCGGCGGGCTTTGCCGCAGCGCATCGCATGAGATTTGTGCATTTGCGAACGAACATGTCGCAAAACCGCCGAACTATTGCCACAAAACTGCAACAGATGGGGTGGACTTGTGAAAAAGCATCCGCTGTCGCAATCCGGCACCACCGCCCCGGAACCAAGGCTCATCGACTTTCCGAACTCTTGTCTAAGCGTTTGAGTCATATGGCTTTGCAGCAGAGGCTATGCCGAAGGAAATAGCGCTGACGGGGGTGTATGCCCACCACTCTGCCGCGTCATCTAATCGCCAAGATCACGCAAGACGAGGTGCCGCCGCGCCTCTTTTGAAGGAGCCTTAGAGATTTTTTCACTTTTTCGGACGAGTTGTGTTGCCATGATGTGGTTGCGGCGCATATATCGCACCGCACCATGCGTGTTGTTGCGCTGCTAACCGGCGCCGAACGATGAGGAACCGCGTTATGGACGATGTTCGCCAGGTGCTGAAGGACAACGAAGGCCACTGCATCGAGGATCTCGCCGTCGGCATGACGGCGACCTTCGCGAAGACGGTTACGGAAGCGGACATCGTTCTGTTCGCCGGCATCTCCGGCGACACGAACCCGGTGCACATCAACCAGGAATACGCCAGCGGCACGATGTTCCAGGGCCGCATTGCCCACGGCATGCTGAGCGCCGGCTTCATCTCCGCCGTGCTGGGGACCAAGCTGCCGGGTCCGGGCTGCATCTACATGAGCCAGAACCTGAAGTTCAAGGCGCCGGTCCGCGCCGGCGACACGGTGACCGCCCGCGCCACGGTGACCGAACTGATCCCGGAAAAGCGCCGCGTCGTCGTCCGCACCGTCTGCACGGTGGGCGAGACGGTGGTGATCGAGGGCGAGGCCCTGCTGATGGTCCCGTCGCGCGGCTGACGCTACCCGGCATAGACTTGACGCCGGCGCGTAGACCGCGCGCCGGCTCCGTTCTATATAGACGCCCATGGCTTTGGCCCGCCCCCCGGCGGGCCGCCGTCGTTTACGGGGCCGAAGACGGCCTCCGGACCATCAGGCAGACCATCAGGGCGTGCACGCATGCGATTGTTCCGACACACCGCCGACCTGCCGGCCGACGCCCGAGGGGCCGTCGTGGCGCTTGGCAACTTCGACGGGGTGCACCGCGGCCATCAGGAAGTGATCCGGACCGCCCAGCGCATCGCCGGCGAACTTGGCGCCCCCTCCGCCGTCCTGACGTTCGAGCCGCACCCGCGCTCCGTCTTCCGGCCGGCCGACGCGCCCTTCCGCCTCTCGCCTTTTCGCGTGAAGGCCCGCCACATCGAGGCGCTGGGCGTCGACCTCCTGTTCGTCTGCCACTTCGACGAAAGCTTCCTGCACAAGACCGCCGACGCCTTCATCGAGGAAGATCTCGTGAAGGGGCTGGGCGTGCGGCACATCGTCTGCGGCTACGACTTCCTGTTCGGCCACGGGCGCGGCGGCGACCCCGCCCTGCTGACGCGCGCGGGCACCAAATACGGCTTCGGCGTGACCGAGGTCGGGCCGGTGTCCGACGAGACGGGCGGCGTCTACTCCTCCACCCGCGTGCGCGACGCGCTGGTCGCCGGCAACCCGCGCGAGGCCGCCCGCCTGCTCGGCTGGCCCTGGGAGATCGAGGGTCGCGTCGAGCATGGCGACCACAAGGGCCGCACCATCGGCTTCCCCACCGCGAATGTGGAGCTGGCCGATTATCTGCGCCCGGCCTTCGGCGTCTACGCGGTGCGCACCGGCGTGGACCACGGCCCCGATACGGTCTGGCGCGACGGCGTGGCGAACCTGGGCCGCCGCCCGACCGTCGGCGGTACGGTGGAGCGGCTGGAGACCCACCTGTTCGATTTCGACGGCGACCTCTACGGCCAGCACCTGCGCGTGCAACTGGTCGAGTTCCTGCGCCCGGAGCGCAGGTTCGCCAGCTTCAACGACCTGAAGGACCAAATCGTCCGCGACGCCGAGGCGGCGCGCGCCGTGCTTGCCAAGCGGGAGGATGTGTGACGTGGACCGGGTGATTCTGCTGATCTTCATCCTGAACCAGGGCGGCCCGACGACCGTCGATTTCGCCTCGCTGGAGCAATGCCGCGCGGCCGAGCCGACCATTGCCCAGGTCTACCGCGAGATGACCGGCAACAACGTGCTGACCCGCTGCATCCGTCTGAACCTGCCGGCCCTGAACCCACCGGCAAAGTGACCTTACGCGATGCGCATCTGCTTCTTTGGCGACAGCTTCGTGAACGGCACCGGCGACGACACCTGCCTGGGCTGGGTTGGTCGCGTGTGCTCCGCCGCCCGTGCCACCGGGCATGACGTCACCGTCTACAACCTCGGCATCCGGCGCGACACCAGCGCCGACATCGCCGCGCGCTGGCGGCGGGAGGCGGAGGCCCGGCTGCCCGCCGGGCAGGACGGAAGGCTCGTCTTCGGCTTCGGGGTGAACGACTGCACCCCCGGCGATGACGGCGGCGTGCGCGTGTCCCCCGCCAAGTCCCTGGCGAACGCCGAGGCGATCCTCTCCGCCGCGCGGGCCTGGAAGCCGACCCTCATGATCGGCCCGCTGCCCGTCGGCGACGACCCGGCCACGGACGAGCGCATCGCCGCGCTGTCCCGCGACCTGGCCGCGCTCTGCGCCCGCCTGGACGTGCCCTTCCTCGACGTCTTCCCGGCCATGGCCGCCAACGGGACCTGGCGGCGCGAGGCCGCCTTGAACGATGGCAGCCACCCGAACGCGGGGGGATATGCGGCTCTGGCCGACCTGATCGGCGGCTGGAGCGCGTGGCGGTCCTGGTTCGCCCGCCCGGCATAGGCCACGCAAGCTCCCCCCATTGCGATTCGCGCTCCGGGGGGCTACACACGGGGCAGATTGAGCCTCCGTGGGAGCCGTTTTCCGATGTCCACCTCCGCCGCCCTGCCCGATCGGGCGACCATTGCCGCGACCGCGGCGAAGATCCTGCTGGAAATCAAGGCGCTGCACTTCAACGCCGACCAGCCCTTCATCTTCACCTCGGGCTGGGCGAGCCCGGTCTACACCGACTGCCGGCGCATCGTGTCCTTCCCGCGCGCCCGCAAGGCGCTGATGGACTTCGCCGTCGCGACCATCGAGCGCGAGATCGGGTACGAGAGCATCGACGCGGTGGCCGGCGGCGAGACGGCGGGCATCCCCTTCGCCGCCTGGATCGCGGAGCGGCTGGAACTGCCGATGCAGTATGTCCGCAAGAAGCCCAAGGGCTTCGGCCGCAACGCCCAGATCGAGGGCGTGCTGACCGAGGGGCAGCGGGTCATCCTGGTCGAGGACCTCGCCACCGACGGCAAGAGCAAGGAAAACTTCGTCACGGCGCTGCGCAACGGCGGTGCCGTGGTGACCGACAGCTTCGTGATCTTCCACTACGGCATCTTCCCGCAGTCGAAGACCAACATGGAGAAGATCGGCGTCCGCCTGCACGAGCTGTGCACCTGGTGGGACGTGCTGAAGGTCGCCCGCGACAACCAGTATTTCGACACCAACACCCTGACCGAGGTCGAAAAGTTCCTGAACGACCCGGTGAGCTGGTCCGCCGCCCACGGCGGCAAGGCCAGCTTCGACTGAGGTCGTAAGGAGAGGCAGGCTTACGCGTTTGACTTCTTAACCCTCTCCCCTCCGGGGAGAGGGTGGCCCGGAGGGCCGGTGAGGGGGGTGCGCATGGCACCGCGTCCGGCAAAAGCGCAACCCCCTCACCCTAACCCTCTCCCCGGAGGGGAGAGGGGATGCCAAACGCGATTGCCCTGTAAGGAGAGGCCCCACGCCTTGACCGCACCGCACACACGGCTAATATCCCGCGCCATGATGTTTTCGGCGTGGGTCATGACGCGTTCGGCGCGAATTACCGGCCCGGCTCTCTGAGGAGGGCCGGGACAACCCTTCCCGTGTGTGCGTCGGGGGCCTGAACGCCGCCGCCCGACGGTTCTTCTTCAGGATTCCCCGATGACCCGCGACTACAAGTCCACCGTCTTCCTCCCGCGCACCGACTTCCCCATGCGCGGCGGCCTGCCGACCAAGGAGCCCGAGCTGCTGAAGCGCTGGGAGGACATGAACCTCTTCCAGCGGCTGCGCGACACGGCCAAGGGGCGGGAGAAGTTCATCCTCCACGACGGCCCGCCCTACGCCAACGGCAACATCCACATCGGGCACGCGGTCAACAAGGTGCTGAAGGACGTCATCGTCCGCTCGCGCCAGATGCAGGGCTTCGATTCCAACTACGTCCCCGGCTGGGACTGCCACGGCCTGCCCATCGAGTGGAAGATCGAGGAGAAGTACCGGGCGGAAGGCAAGGACAAGGATCAGGTTCCGCTCAATCAGTTCCGCGCCGAATGCCGCCAGTTCGCCCAGCATTGGGTGAACGTGCAGGCCGGCGAGTTCCGCCGCCTGGGCGTGGAGGGCAACTGGGCCAACCCCTACCTGACCATGACCCTGCCCGCCGAGGCGCAGATCGTCCGCGAAATCCACAAGTTCGCGGCGAACGGCGGCCTGTACAAGGGTGCGAAGCCGGTCATGTGGTCGGTGGTGGAGAAGACCGCGCTGGCCGAGGCGGAGATCGAGTATCACGACCACACCTCCACCACCGTCTTCGCGCGCTTCGCCATCTGGGGCTCGCCGACGCCGGAGGTGGACGACGCCAACATCGTCATCTGGACGACCACGCCCTGGACCCTGCCGGGCAACCGCGCCATCGCCTTTGGTGCCGAGATCGAATACGCGGTCTACAAGGTGCTGGCGGTCGAGGAAGGCAGCCTCGCCGAGGTGGGCGAGCGGCTCGTGCTGGCCACCGCGCTGGCCGAGAACGTCTTCAAGGAAGCCAAGATCACCGAGGCGCGGCAGCTCCACCGCTTCCCCGGCTCGCGTCTGGCCGGCGGCTACTGCCATCACCCGCTGACCCGCAGCGGCTATGACTTCAAGGTGCCGCTGCTGGCCGGCGACTTCGTCACCACCGACGCCGGCACCGGCTTCGTCCACATCGCCCCCGGCCACGGCGAGGACGACTTCCACCTGGGTCAGGCCAACGGCATTGAGGTGCCGCAGACCGTGGGCGAGGACGGCCGCTACTACGACCATGTCCCGCTCTTCGCGGGCCTGCGCGTCTACACGGCCGAGGGCAAGCCGGGCGAGGCCAACGGCGCCGTGCTGAAAGCCTTCGCGGAGGTCGGCGCGCTGCTCGCCAAGGGCAAGATCAAGCACAGCTACCCGCACAGCTGGCGGTCCAAGGCGCCGCTGATCTTCCGCACGACTCCGCAGTGGTTCATCTCCATGGAGACGAACGACCTGCGCAAGACCGCGCTGAAGGCCATCGCCGACACCAAGTGGTTCCCGGCCCAGGGCGAGAACCGCATCCGCTCGATGATCGAGCAGCGTCCGGACTGGTGCATCAGCCGCCAGCGCGCCTGGGGCGTGCCCATCGCCCTGTTCGTCCGCAAGGAGACCGGCGAGATCCTGCGCGACCAGGAGGTCTTCGAGCGCATCGCGACGATCTTCGAGAAGGAAGGCTCCGACGCGTGGTTCGCCCGCCCGGCGCAGGACTTCCTGGGCAACGCCCACCGCGCCGACGATTACGAGCAGGTCAAGGACATCGTGGACGTGTGGTTCGAGTCCGGCTCGACCCACGCCTTCGTGCTGGAGCAGCGGCCGGAGCTGAAGTGGCCGGCGTCGCTGTACCTTGAGGGATCCGACCAGCACCGCGGCTGGTTCCACTCCTCGCTGCTGGAAAGCTGTGGCACGCGCGGCCGCGCGCCCTACGACGCGGTGCTGACGCACGGCTTCACGCTCGACGAGCAGGGCCGCAAGATGTCCAAGTCGCTGGGCAACGTCGTCGCCCCGCAGGAGGTCTGCGACAAGTACGGCGCCGACATCCTGCGCCTCTGGGTGGTCAGCACCGACTACACCGAGGATCAGCGCATCGGCCCGGAGATCATCAAGTACCAAGCCGACCACTACCGCCGCCTGCGCAACACGCTGCGCTACATCCTGGGAGCGCTGGCCGACTACACGCCCGCCGAGCGCATCGCCGTGTCGGAGATGCCGGAGCTGGAGCGCTGGGTCCTGCACCGCCTGTCGGAGCTGGACGCGCTGGTCCGCGCGAAGATCGAAGCCTACGACTTCCACGACCTGTCCGTGGCGATCCACAATTTCTGCGCCGTGGAGCTGTCGGCCTTCTACTTCGACGTCCGCAAGGACAGCCTCTACTGCGACGCGGTCGATTCGGTCCGCCGCCGCTCGGTCCGCACGGTGATGGAGCATCTGCTCTCCACCCTGACCGCGTGGCTGGCCCCGATCCTCTGCTTCACCGCGGAGGAGGCGTGGCTCGCCCGTCCGGAGGGCCTGACGGGTGTTGAGGGCTGGACCGAGGAGAGCGTGCACCTGCGCGTCTTCCCGACCATCCCCGCCGACTGGCGCAACGATGAGCTGGCCGCCAAGTGGGAGGCGATCCGCAACGTCCGCCGCGTCGTCACCGGTGCCTTGGAGCTGGAGCGCGCCAACAAGATGATCGGCTCGTCCCTCCAGGCCGAACCGACCGTCCTGGTGGACGCCGCGACCAAGGCCCTGCTGTCGGACGTGGACTTCGCCGAGATCTGCATCACTTCGCAGATCAAGGTTGAGGAAGGCGGCGCGCCTGAAGGCGCCTTCACCCTGCCCGACGTGGCCGGCATCGCCGTGGTGCCCGGTCTGGCGGGCGGCGAGAAGTGCGAGCGCTGCTGGAAGATCCTGCCGGAGGTCGGCACGGACACGGCCCACCCGACGTTGTGCCTCCGTTGCGCCGAAGCCGTGGGCACCGAACCGGCGTTCTAAGCTGTTGCCCCCTCCCCATCCCTCCCCCGCTTCGCGGGAGAGGGGGCCTCAATCCCCTCCACCGCCAAAGGCGGGGGAGGGTTAGGGAGGGGGCACAGCGCTTTCCACTCCCCGGAGTTCGTTCATGAGCACCCTCTCCGCGTCCGGAACCCGCAGCGTCACGGCCTTCGGCCTGATCGTCGCCGCGGTGGTGGTCGTCCTCGACCAGCTGTCCAAATGGTGGGTGCTGGAGGTGGTGATGCAGCCGGCGCCGCACGTCGTCGAGGTCACCCCCTTCTTCAACCTCGTGCTGGCCTGGAACACGGGCGTCAGCTTCGGCACCTTCGGCAGCTCCTACGCCTTCATGCCCTATGTGCTGAGCACGGTGGCGATGGCCATCGTCGTGGCCCTGCTTCTGTGGCTGCGCCAGTCGGACCGGCGCTTCGTGGCGCTGGCCATCGGCATGATCGTCGGCGGGGCCATCGGCAACGTCATCGACCGCTTCCGCTTCGGGGCGGTGGCCGACTTCCTCGACTTCCACCTCGGGAGCTGGCATTTTTACATCTTCAACGTCGCCGACAGCGGAATCAGCGTCGGCGTGGCGCTTCTGGTGCTCGACGGACTGTTCGCGGGCCGCGAAAAGTCGTAAGAGATCAGGCGACGGAGCCGCTATAAGGGACGCGGCCTGACAGACGACGGGACTTGAACGTGACCATCCTTTCCTCCGCCTCCTCCACCCTGCGGCTTCGTGGCAAGCCGATGCTGGGCTTGGCGCTCGTCGCGCTGGCGCTTGCCGGATGCTCGGACGTCCGCCGCTCCATCGGATTCGACCGGCAGAGCCCGGACGAGTTCACCGTCGTGTCCCGTGCGCCGCTGACCGTGCCGCCCGATCTGGCCGCCCTGCCGAAGCCGCGCCCCGGCGCGCCGCGCCCGCAGGACGCCACGCCGACCTCGGTCGCCGCCGCCTCCGTCTTCGGCGGCACCTCGCGCGCCGTGATGACCGGCAAGTCGCAGGGCGAGTCGGCCCTGATCGCCCAGGCCGGCGCCAAGAGCGGCATTGAGCCGGACATCCGCAACAAGGTCGACCAGGAGACCACGCAGCTCATCGTCGCCGACAAGCGCTGGATCGACTCGCTGCTGTTCTGGCAAAAGCAGGAGCAGCCCTACGAGGTCGTCGACCCGAAGAAGGAGTCGCAGCGACTGCGCGAGGCCCAGGCCCAGGGCAAGTCGCTCAACGACGGCACCGTCCCCACCATCGAGCGCAAGCGCAAGGCGCCGCTGGAAGGATTGTTCTAAGCCTCCCGGCGCACCAATATCAGGGGGCGTTCCTCGCACGGGGAACGCCCCTTTTGTTTTTCCGAAAGAACGAGAGGCTTCATGTCCGCCAGAGGCCCGCTCCGCCGTCTCGCCACGGCCGCCATGCTCGCCCTGGGCCTCGCCCTGGGCATCGTCACCGCCACGCCCGCCTTCGCCGTCGAAAAGGGCGTCTTCTTCCCCGAGACCTTCACGCTGTCCAACGGCATGCAGGTGGTGGTGGTCACCAACCGCCGCGTGCCGGTGGTCACGCACATGGTCTGGTACAAGGTCGGGGCGGCGGACGAGCCGCGCGGCGTGTCGGGCATCGCCCATTTCCTGGAACATCTGATGTTCAAGGGGACGGAGCAGATCCCGCCCGGCGCCTTCAGCCGCATCGTCGCCAAGAACGGCGGGCGCGACAACGCCTTCACCTCCTGGGACTACACGGCCTACTACCAGAACGTCGCCCGCGACCGGCTGGAGCTGGTCATGAAGATGGAGGCCGACCGCATGTCGAACCTCCGCCTGACCGACGAGGTCGTCTATCCCGAGCGCGACGTGATCATCGAGGAGCGCCGCCAGCGCATCGAGAACGAACCCGCCGACCGCATCGGGGAGCAGATCAACGCCACCCTCTACGTCCACCATCCCTACGGCACCCCGGTCATTGGCTGGCCGCAGGAGATGTCCACCCTGACGCGGGAGGAGGCGGAGAGCTTCTACAAGACGTGGTACACGCCCAACAACGCGATCCTGGTCGTCTCCGGCGACGTGACCGCGGAGGAGCTGAAGCCGCTCGCGGAGAAATACTACGGCGCCATCGCCGCCCGCCCCATTCCCGAGCGCAGCCGCGTGCAGGAGCCGCCCATCGGCGCCGCCCGCCGCGTGATCCTGCGCGACGAGGAGGTGCGGCAGCCCTCCATCCGGCGCAACTGGCTGGCCCCCTCCTACCGGACCGACACGGCGGGCTACGCCTATCCGCTCCAGGTCCTGTCGGAGGTGATGAGCGGCGGTCCGACCTCGCGCCTCTACCGCAGCCTCGTGGTGGACCAGCGCGTGGCCACCTCCGCGTGGCTCGGCTACAGCCCGTCCTCCTGGGACCTGACCACGTTGGGCGCCGGCGCCATCCCGGCGGCCGGCGTCCCCATGGACAAGCTGGAAGCGGCGCTTGAGGCGGAGATCCGGACGCTCCTCGAAAAAGGCGTTACCGAGGAGGAGGTCGCCACCGCCAAGAAGCGCATGCTGGCGGAGGCCGCCTACGCCCGCGACAGCCTAACCGGCCCGGCCCAGTCGCTGGGCTCCGCGCTCGCCACCGGCCAGACCATCGACGACGTGGAAAACTGGCCCGTGCGCATCGACGCCGTGACCGCCGATCAGGTCAACGCTGCGGCCCGCGCCGTGCTGGGCAAGACCAACCACGTCACCGGCCTTCTGCTGCCGCTTCAGGATAAGGGAAGCTGAGATGACCGTGCGCGCCGTGCCCCCTCCCCCCCACGCTGGCGCGTGGGTCCCTCCCTCCCCCGCTATCGCGGTGGAGGGCCAAATTCCCTCTCCCGCGAAGCGGGGGAGGGTTAGGGAGGGGGCAATGCTCCTCCCAATCCTCGCCCTCCTCCTGACCGCCTTCACCGCCCTCACCCTCTCGAACCCCGCCCACGCCATCGAGATCAAGCGCGTGGTCAGCCCCGGTGGGATCGAGGCGTGGCTGGTGGAGGACCACAAGGTTCCCGTCATCGCCATCGAATGGGCGTTCGAGGGCGCCGGGGCCGCCGACCCCAAGGGGAAGGACGGCCTCGCCAACCTCGCCGCGCGCACGCTGGACGAGGGCGCCGGCCCTTACGACAGCCAGGCCTTCGCGGCGCGGCTCCAGGACAACGCCATTGCGCTGGGCTTCGACGCCGGGCGCGATGCCTTCAGCGGCAACCTGCGCACCCTCAGCGACCGCCGCGACGAGGCGTTCGAACTGGCGCGCCTGTCCCTGACCGAGCCGCGCTTCGACCAGGAGGCGGTGGAGCGCATGCGCGCCGCGGTGCTGTCCAGCCTGCGGCGAGACCAAGCAGACCCGAATTACGTCGCGCGGCGCCTGTTCTACGCGACCGCCTACCCCGGCCACCCCTACGGCGACGAGATCCGCGGCACGCTGGAGTCGCTGCCCACCATCACCCCCGACGACCTGCGCGCCTTCGTGAAGAACCAGTTCGGCCGCGACCGGCTGCTGGTCACCGCCACCGGCGACATCGCGCCGGACGATCTGGGCCGCGCGCTCGACCGCGTCTTCGGCGCCCTGCCGGCCAAGGCGACGCTGCCCGACATCCCCGACGTGGAGCCGAAGGGCCTGGGCGAGACGCTCGTCGCCACGCGCCCGACCGCGCAGACGGTCATGCTGATGGGCCAGCCGGGCATCCGGCGCGCCGATCCGGACTGGTACGCGGCCACGATCATGAACTACGTGCTGGGCGGCGGCGGTTTCGGCTCCCGCCTGATGGAGGAGGTGCGGGAGAAGCGCGGCCTGTCCTACGGCGTCTACAGCTACTTGATCTCGCTGGACCATTCGGCGCTGGTGATGGCCGGCGGCAACACGGTGAACGCCAAGGCCGGCCAAGCGCTGGACATCATGCGCCAGGAGTGGAAGCGCATGGACGAGGGCGGCGTCACCGACCAGGAGCTGGCCGACGCCAAGACCTACCTGACCGGCTCCTTCCCGCTGCAGTTCAGCAGCACCCAGGCCATCGCGCGCATCCTGCTGCAGGTCCGGCGCGACCGGCTGGGCATCGACTATCTGGACAAGCGCGACGCGCTGATCAACGCCGTGACAAAGGCCGACGTGCAGCGGGTCGCGCAGCGCCTTCTGGACCCCGCCCGTCTGCTGACCGTGCTGGTCGGCCGCCCCGAGGGCGTCACCGCCACCCGCACGCTGGATGGCGGCAGCTGATAAGGGCCGTAGCTAGGCCAAATCCGGCTGGGCTCCGGGAAAGCGCGGATCCCCCGGCTCCACGGGTTTCCCCGGCACCTTGCCGGGGATGATCCCGATCTGGTCGGGCCGGGGATCCTCCCGGCGTTCCTTCTCCGACGGGGCGGGGGGCGGCTTCGCCGTGTCGTCCTTTTCGTCGATCATCACGTTCTCCCAGGCGTTCTCCTGTCCTGAAAAGAACACAGGGACGGCCGCGCCCGTTGCACAGTCCGTCCTTGCATAACTTTCGTGTGCATGCGATGCGCGCTTTGGCGCGTACCCGTCCAGCGCGTTTTGGTGTTACGCTTCGCGCACGCGTTAAGGAGGCAAAAGCCCGATGTCCGCGCTCACCCGTTCGCCCGCCTGGGAAGCCCTGACCCGTCACCGCGGGGAGGTCGCCGGCCTCCACATGCGCGACCTGTTCGCCGCCGACCCCGACCGCTTCGCCCGCTTCTCGCTGGAAGCCTGCGGCCTGCTGTTCGATTATTCGAAGAATCGCATCACCGAAGACACGCGCGCCCTGCTGCTCGATCTCGCCCGCCAGCAGCGGGTGGAGGACTGGCGCGACCGCATGTTCGCCGGCGAGCGGATCAACATCACCGAGGACCGCGCCGTCCTGCACACCGCGCTGCGCAACCGCTCCAACCGCCCCGTGCTGGTGGACGGGCAGGACGTGATGCCGGAGGTGAACGCGGTGCTGCGCCGCATGGAGCGATTCGTCAAACAGGTGCGCGACGGCGCCTGGACCGGCTACACCGGCCACCCGATCACCGACGTGGTGAACATCGGCATCGGCGGCTCCGACCTCGGCCCGGTGATGGTGACGGAGGCGCTGACCCCCTACCTGCACCCGCAGATCGGCGTGCATTTCGTCTCCAATGTCGACGGCACCCACATCAGCGAGACGCTGGAGTGGCTGGACCCGGAGACGACGCTGTTCGTCATCGCGTCCAAGACCTTCACGACGCAGGAGACGCTGACCAACGCCCACACCGCCCGCCGCTGGTTCCTGGAGAGCGCGGGCGACCCGGCCCACGTCGCCAAGCATTTCGTCGCCGTCTCCACCAACGAGGCGGAGGTGCGGAAGTTCGGCATCGACCCGGCGAACATGTTCGGCTTCTGGGACTGGGTCGGCGGCCGCTATTCCCTATGGTCGGCCATCGGCCTGCCGATCGCGCTCGGCATCGGCATGGACCGCTTCTACGAGCTGCTGTCCGGCGCCCACGCCATGGACGAGCATTTCCGCACGGCCCCGCTGGACCGCAACATGCCGGTGCTGATGGCGATGCTGGGCGTTTGGTACGTGAATTTCTGGGGTGCGAAGTCGCACGCCGTCCTGCCCTACGACCAATACCTGCACCGCTTCCCCGCCTACCTCCAGCAACTGGACATGGAGAGCAACGGCAAGTCGGTGGACCGCCAGGGCGACCGCGTGGACTACGCCACCGGCCCCGTGGTGTTCGGCGAGCCGGGCACCAACGGACAGCACGCCTTCTACCAGCTGATCCACCAGGGGACGGAGCTGGTTCCGGCCGACTTCCTCGCCCCCGCCGAGACCCACAACCCCATCGGCGACCACCACCGCATCCTGCTGTCGAACTTCTTCGCCCAGCCGGAAGCGCTGATGCGCGGCAAGACCGCCGACGAGGTGCGCGCCGAGATGACCAAGGCCGGCAAGCCGCAGGAGGCCATCGAACCGCTCGTCCCCCACCGCGTGTTCGAGGGCAACAAGCCGTCCAACAGCATCCTGTTCAAAAAGCTGGACCCGGCCACGCTCGGCGCCCTGATCGCGCTGTACGAGCACAAGGTGTTCGTGCAGGGCATCGTGTGGAACATCAACAGCTTCGACCAGTGGGGCGTGGAGCTTGGCAAGCAGCTTGCCGGCAAAATCCTCCCCGAACTCCAGAACGGCCCCACCGCCGCCCTGACCCACGACAGCTCCACCAACGGCCTGATCGCCTGGTACCGCCAGCATCGCTGAACCGGCAAACCTGATTCCCTCTCCCGCACAGCGGGGGAGGGTTAGGGAGGGGGCAAAGGAAAGTGTTAGGGAGAGGGAGCCCCCCCAACAAACCCCTTGCACCGCCACCCATTCAACCGTACCCTCCCGCCCATGAACCCCGTGCGACACACCTCCTCCGCCCTCCTGGGGCGATTTTGGTACCGCTGGTACAGACCGGCGGCCTAGGTATCGCACACCCACGATGCACCCAAAGCCGCCCGACCTGAGGCGGCTTTTGTGTTTTCAGCACCCGGTGCACGCACAGTCCCGCCACAGCGTCGAAGCGGCCTCCCAACGAACCGGAGGTCACATCATGTTGGATTTCGATTTCGACGTCGTCACCGGCCCCTCCCAGGCCACCTGCCCCGCCGCCCCCGCTGAGCCGAAGCCCCAGGAGGAGCGACGCCCCGAGGAGGCGAAAGCCCCGGCCTGACGCGCCGGTGCCTGAATGCCCGCCCCTGCGACCGCCCCAGCCCTCGTTCCCGGACCACGGGAGAGGGTTGGGCCGGGCCATGCCCCTGCCACGTCCCCGCGTAAGGTTCTTTCGGCCGCATGGACAATCCTTGCCGTTTGCGGCATGGTGAACCGCCACCGCAGGCTGCGGAATGCGCAACCGAAACACCAGACGCGAGGGGAAGCCATGCCCGCCACCGACGCCATCGGATCGACGGCCACCGCGCCCGCAACCTTCGGCACGGTCGGCGCGAGACCGGCAGCCCCCGCCTCCACCCCGGAACCCGCACCCACCTCCGCTCCAAACCGGCGCCTGACCGACATCGTCAACCTGTCTCCCGAGGCGATCCGCGTCATGGATGCGCACGCGGTGACCCTCACCATTCCGGAGTCCAAGGGCTCCGCGTCTCCCGAACTGGACCTTGGTTTCGCGCGCCACGAATACGTGCTGAAGCAGGGCGAGTACCGGGGAAAGGCCATGGAACTCCTGCGCCAGACGCTTGGCCTGTCCGATGACCAACCCTTCATGCTGGGCGGGGCGGCCAACGCTCTGCTGGACGAGGTCGCATCGCGGAACGGCCTGGAAAAGCCCGAAATGCCGGCGGCCCTGCGCGAATCCGGGATGAAGGACCCGTTCGAGGAGGACGCGAAGGCCGAAAGCGGCGTCATCGGCATCGGCATGCCGGGCAGCGGCAAGGAAGTGCAGATCGCCTTCGACCGCCGGGCCATCAGCTCCCTTGCGTCCGGGTCCAAGCTGCTGGCGGTTCCGCTGAACGCCGCCAACGACCAGACCGGGCCGCTGATCGGCGCGATCAAGGAAAGTTCGCTGGGACGCTTCACAGACGTCCGGAGCAAAGACCAAAACGGCAAGGGCGCCAGCCTGTGGGCGGTGACCGATGGCCGCACCGACCCGAATGCCCGCCTGTTCGCCACCATCCGCTCCGTCGGCATGGACGACACCGCCGCCGACACGGCGTCCAGCGTGCTGAAGGCGCTGAAGCGGTTGTACAGCCCCGCGTGAGCGCCGCCGGCCGGAATGCCTGCCTTTGTAGGTTGAGATAACGGCTTGCCGGGTATAGGATAAGGCGTTCAGGAACCGGAGCGCGTCCCCATGGCGGAACCGACGACCAGCGACATCCTCGCCGCAATCGCGGATCTGAAGACCTACATGGACAAGCGCTTTTCCGCCGTCGACGCCGAATTCGGCAAGGTCCGCGGCGAAATGGCTGAGTTCAAAGCCGAAATCCGCGGCGAACTGGCCGAGTTCAAAGCCGAGGTCCGCGGCGAATTCAAGGCCGTAAACGCCCGGCTGGACGAGCAGCGCCAGACCATCAACGCCCTGATCCCAACCCGCATCGCCGCGGTTCCGCCCGCCGCCGAATGATCCGGTTCCGGTCGGCCGGTCGTTCGGCTCTCTGGCCGTCGCGCTTTTCCCACACCCCCACCACCCTCCGCGCGTGGTGGTATTCCGCCATCTAGCCTACTATATTTGGGCCATGCCGATCCGCATGTTGCCCGACACGCTCGTCAACCGCATCGCCGCCGGCGAGGTGATCGAGCGGCCCGCCGCCGCCGTCAAGGAACTGGTCGAGAACGCCATCGACGCCGGGGCCACCCGCATCGACGTGGTGGTGCGCGACGGCGGCAAGTCGCTGATCACCATCACCGACGACGGCTGCGGCATGGCTCCGGACGAGTTGTCGCTGGCGGTGGAGCGCCACGCCACGTCCAAGCTGCCGTCGGACGACTTGCTGGACATCCGGTCCCTGGGCTTCCGGGGGGAGGCGCTGCCCTCCATCGGCGCGGTCAGCCGGCTGACGCTCACCAGCCGCCCGCGCGGGGCGGACAGCGCCTGGGCGCTGACCGTGGACGCCGGGGCCAAGGGCGCGCCCCAGCCCGCAGCGCTCGCCCAGGGCACCCGCGTGGAGGTGCGCGACCTGTTCGCCGCCGTGCCCGCCCGGCTGAAGTTCCTGAAGGCCGCCCGCACGGAGTTCGAGCACATCGCCGACTGCATCGAACGCCTCGCCATGGCGCATCCCGGCGTGGCCTTCACGCTGGACGGCGACGGCCGCTCGGCGCTGCGCCTGTCGGCCGCGCAGGGCGAGTTGCTGGACGCGCGGCTGACCCGACTCGGCGCGCTGATGGGGCGGGACTTCCAGGACAACGCCGTGCCGGTCCAGGCGACGCGTGAGGGCGTGACGCTGGCCGGCTGGATCGGGCTGCCGACCCTGCACCGCCCCACCGCCCGCCACCAGCACCTGTTCGTGAATGGCCGGCCGGTGCGGGACAAGCTGATGGTCGGCGCGGTGCGCGCCGCCTACGCCGACTTCCTGCCGCGCGACCGCCACCCGATGCTGGCGCTGTTCCTCGACCTCGACCCGCAGGAGGTGGACGTGAACGTCCACCCGGCCAAGGCGGAGGTGCGCTTCCGCGACCAGGGCCTCGTGCGCGGCCTGATCGTCGGCGCGCTGAAGCACGCGCTGGCCGAGGCCGGGCACCGCGCCTCCACCACCGTGGGTCTGGCGACGCTCGGCGCCCTGCGGCCGGAGGTGGCGGAGGATGCGCCGGGCGCCCCCGCCGCGCCGCGCCCCCTTCCCTACGGGAACCCGGTGCAGTCCTGGGGTGGGAGCTACGGCGCCTCCGTGCCGCGCGGACTGGCCGACCGGGCCACGGCCTTCCAGGCGCCCCACCAGATGCCCCACCAGATGCCGTTGCCGCCCTTGCAGGGACGGCTCGCCGGCTGGCAGGCCGCCCCCGCCGCCCGCCCGCCGGAGTACGGCGCACCGGCCCCGGCCAGCGCGCCGCCGCTGGAGAGCCACCCGTTGGGGGCCGCCCGCGCGCAGCTCCACAACACCTACATCGTGGCCCAGACCGCCGAGGGCATCGTCATCGTGGACCAGCACGCCGCCCACGAGCGGCTGGTCTATGAGCGGATGAAGACCGCCCTGCTGGAAGGCGGGGTCAAGCGGCAGGCCCTGCTGATCCCGGAGGTGGTGGAGCTGGACGAGCCTTCCGCCAACCGCCTGCTGGGCCGCGCCGCCGAGCTGGCGGAGCTTGGGCTGGTGGTGGAGGGCTTCGGTCCCGGCTGCGTCATGGTGCGCGAGGTGCCCGCCCTGCTCGGCCAGAGCGACGTGAAGAGCCTCGTCCGCGACCTCGCCGAGGAGCTGGCGGAGTTGGGCGACGCCCTCTCGCTCAAGGAAAAGCTTGAGGACGTCTGCGGCACCATGGCCTGCCACGGCTCCGTCCGCGCCGGCCGCGCGCTCGGCATCGAGGAGATGAACGCCCTGCTCCGCCAGATGGAGGCCACCCCCCACAGCGGCCAATGCAACCACGGCCGCCCCACCTATGTGGAGCTGAAGCTGGCCGACATCGAAAGGCTGTTCGGGCGGCGGTGAGGGGGCCTTCTTACTTGGACGCCGGCTTGGCCGGGTGTTGCCGGATCCAGTCCTGAAGCTGCTGGACCTCCTTCGTCTGGTCGTCGATGACCTTCTGGGCCATGGCTTTCAGTTCGGGGTCCTGGCCGTACTGAAGCTGCACGCGGGCCATGTCGATGGCGCCTTGGTGGTGGGCCGCCATCATCCGGGCGAAGTCCTGGTCGGCGTTGCCGGTCATGGGCTTGTGCATGTCCTGGTTCATTTTGCGCATGCTCTGCATGTAGGCCCGCGAGGCCGGGTCCTTGGGCGTGGCCTGCGCCCGCTGGCCGCCCTGCTGGTGCATGCCCGGACCGTGCTCCATCATGCCGGGCGGAGCTGTCTGGGGTTGCGCCTGCTGGGGTTGCGCCTGCTGGGCCGCCGCGGGTCCGGCGAGCAGGACCGCCATGACGCCCAAGGGGGCGATGGCGCTGCGAAGTCGACGAGCGGTCATGGTGCGCTCCTTCTCTGCGTTGGGCCGGGTGGGGGTTGGGGGCCGGTCGCCCACCCCCAATCCCCATATCACCGTCATCAAATGAACGAACGGCCTCGCCCACGGTTCCAGGCGCCGCTCCTCTCAGTCATCGTCGCTGTCCCGCTGCGCGTCGCGGGCGGTCCGCGTGGCCGCACCGTGCGAGGTCCCGTCCGCCAGGATGATCTCGCTGGCCTTCATCCCGCCGTGCTTGGCGCGCCCGACGACCGTGATCGGATCGCCCGGACGGATGCCCTCCGGCAAAAAGTCCCGCGCAGCCACGTTCGTCTCCCCGGACTCGTCGCGGACGGTCAGCCATGTGGCGCCAACCTCCGTGACCGAGCCGACGACGGTGCCGCCGCCGGTCCGGAGCACCTCCGCGACCGGCTTCGGCGCCGAGGCCTGGACCGGGGCGTGCTTCTGGTCGGCCTGGGCCGTGCCGGCGCCAAGCGCGATGCCGCCCGCCAGGGCCGCGGCGAGAAGGGCAAGGGTTTTCGAAGTGCGCATGTCCATTCCTCCATCACGAGGGCGATGAGCCGCCCTGTTGGAGAGAGAATGGCAAAGCGCAACTGAGCCGAGCCTGAACGGCCCGTTCAACCGGCGTTCAGGCGGCGATAAGGCGGCGGCCCTACCCCTCCGTCCGCCGCAGCAGGTAATCCAGCCCGCCCAGCCGGTACCAGCGGTAGCCGTAAGCCTCGATCACCAGATGGTGCTTGCCGTCGTCGCCGGGATCGCTGTGGTCTTCCGACAGCAGGTTGACCAGCCGCTCCGACTCCCCGCTCCCGCCGACGGCCAGGGCGATTTCGTGGGGCTTGTCGGCGAAGTTGTGGATGAACACCACGGAATTGTTCCGCCAGTCGTAGCGCATGGCCAGAACCGCCGGGGTCCCGGTCGACAGGATTTCGAAGTCGCCCCAGCCGATCTCCGGGCATTCCTTGCGCATGCGGATGATGCGTTCGGTCCAGTTCAGCAGCGCGTCCGGGTCACGGCGCTGGCGGGCGGCGTTGATGCGCTCGTAGCCGAAGATGCCGCCGCTGATGACCGGCAGGGTCGGCTTGTCGGACTTGGTGAAGCCGCCCTGCGGCTCGTCCGACCACTGCATGGGGGTGCGGGCGCAGTTGCGCTCCGGCAGGGACAGGTCGTCGCCCATGCCGATCTCGTCCCCGTAGCGGACCACCGGCGTGCCGGGCAGCGTGAACAGCAGGCTGTAGGCCAACTCCAGCCGCCGCCGGTCGCCGTGCAGCATGGGCGCCAGCCGGCGGCGGATGCCGCGGTCGTAGAGCTGCATGGACTTGTCCGGCCCGAAGGCCTCGAACACCTGCTGGCGCTGCTCATCGTCCAGGCGGCCGAGGTCGAGTTCGTCGTGGTTGCGCAGGAACAGGCCCCATTGGGCGGTTGCGGGGCGCGGCTTGGTCGCCTTCAGCGCCTTCACCAGCGGGCGGGTGTCGGCGGCCGCCATGGCGTAGAACAGGTTCTGGTTGACCTGGAAGTTGAACATCATGTGCATGCGGTCGCCGTCGTCGCCGAAATAGTCCATGTCGGTGTCCGGCAGGACGTTGGCCTCCGCCAGCAGCATGGCGTCGCCGCAGCGCCACTGCACGAACTCGCGGAACATCCGCAGCATGTCGAACTGCTCCACCGGCTTCTTCACGTCGGCGCCCTTGGTGGAGATGATGAAGGGCACGGCGTCCATGCGGAATCCGGACACGCCGAGTTCGATCCAGAAGCCCATGATCTTCAGCAGTTCCGCCTGCACCTCGGGGTTGGAGGTGTTGAGGTCCGGCTGGAAATCGTAGAAGCGGTGGAAGTAGTAGGCCTCGGCCTCCTTGTCCCAGCTCCAGGTGGTCTTCTGCACGCCGGGAAAGACCATGCCCTCGTCGGCGTTGGGGGGCTTCTTGTCGGACCAGACGTACCAGTTGCGGTGCTTGGAGTTCGGGTCCTTGCGCGCCGCCTGGAACCAGGGGTGCTGGTCGGAGGTGTGGTTGATCACGAGGTCGATGATCAGCCGGATGCCGCGCTGCTTGCAGCCGTGGCTGAACTCCACGAAGTCGCCCAACGTGCCGTAGCGCGGATCGACGCTGTAATAGTCCGCCACGTCGTAGCCGTCGTCCTTCATGGGGGAGGTCTGGAACGGTCCCAGCCACAGGCAGGTGACGCCCAGCCCGTGCAGATAGTCCAGCCGGCGCAGCAATCCCTGGAAGTCGCCGATGCCGTCGCCGTCGGCGTCCATGAAGGTGCCGAGCGACAGGTTGTAGATCACCGCGTTCTTGTACCAGAGATCCTTGATCATCGCGTGCCCCCAGCCCGGTCGCGGCGCCCGCCGCCGCTCGTCCTAGGCGACAACAGCGCCGAAGGTCCAAGGTGCCCGGACGCCATAACTCCAACGACAAAGGGCCGCCTAGGCCGGTAGGAGAATGGTTAAGGCATAGTTAATGTCACAAGAAGACCCCCGCTCCACGCCGCATGATGCGCTCCGGAACGCACCCAACCACACCAGAAACACCACACCAGCAACACGGGGTCCCTGCCATGAAGCGCGCCATGAGAAGCCATCCGCAGGCCAGCGGCTACACGTTCGGGAACAGCATCCCGGCCGCCCCCAAGGGGTCCGCCAAGGCGACCACCCTCGCGACGACGGCGACGGCCGCCGCCACGGCGCCCGCCCAGGCCCCCGCCCCGGCGCCCTTCGCCCCCGCCTCCATCGACTACATGGAAAACCGGGCCGATGGCGGCTTCGGCTGGGAGGTGAAGTACGACCTGGGCTTCGACGGAACAGCCTTCACGGTGCAGACGCGCATCCACCTGACCGGCGACAATCCCGGCGCGTTGCAGCAGGTGTGGGAACAGGGGATCGAGAACCTCTGGAACAACAAATACAGCCTGTCCGACGGCACCAACAGCTACGCCATCCGCTTCGACGTCCAGTTCGTCGCCGCCGGCAACGAGCATTACGACGTGACCGTCAACAACGCCAACGGCCGCAGCGACATGCTGGACTGGTGCACCCAGTCCGACTGGGGGCCGGACTATCAGGACGAATTGGCCGCGCACGAGTTCGGCCACATGATCGGCTGCTTCGACGAATACGCCGGCGGCGCCACCTACAACAGCTTCGCCGCCCCTGGGACGATCATGTCGGACCTGACCGACGCGCTGCGGCCCAACTACATGAACTCCATCGACTATTACGCCGAACATTTCACCGGCAAGACCTTCAGCATCGTGGACGCGCCGAAGAACCAGATC
Organism: Azospirillum mesophilum; assembly: GCF_053470405.2. Lineage (NCBI taxonomy): Bacteria > Pseudomonadati > Pseudomonadota > Alphaproteobacteria > Rhodospirillales > Azospirillaceae > Azospirillum > Azospirillum mesophilum. The sequence goes on along the minus strand of NZ_JBPXMQ020000036.1, from coordinate 27,535 downwards.
CTTTCCGGCACCGCCGCGAACGACAGCCTGTTCGGCGGCGACGCCAACGACTCGTTGAGCGGTCTGGGGGGCAACGACGAGTTGCTTGGCGGCGCCGGGCTGGACACGCTGTGGGGCGGCGACGGCCTGGACACGCTGCGCGGCGGGGCCGGCGACGACGCGCTGCACGGTGGGTTCGGGGCCGACCTGCTGATGGGCGACATCGGGAACGACACGCTGTGGGGCGATGCCGGCAACGACACGCTGTGGGGCGGCGCCGGGGCCGACGTCTTCGTCTTCGCCAAGGGCGGCGGGCGCGACCGCGTGGCCGACTTCAGCGCCGTGCAGGGCGACCACATCGCGCTGACCAAGGGGATGAGCTACCGCCTCGGGTCCGACGGCAAGGGCGGCGCCCTGCTCGACTTCGGCGGCGGCGACCAACTGACCCTCGCCGCCATCGCGCCGAACCAGGTCACCTCGGCCTTCTTCACCTACTCTTGAAAGCCATCGTAGCGCAGGAAATGGACGCGCGTGTCGCCGTAGCGGCGCTCGTCCAGCGCCACGAAGCCCGGCGGCGGGGGCAGCGGGTCACGCTCCCCCACCTCCACCACCAGGACGGCGCCGGGCGCCAGCCAGCCGGCCTTCGCCAGCCCTTCCAGCGCACGGGGCGCCAGCCCCTGGCCGTAGGGCGGATCAAGAAAAGCCAGCGTGCAGGGCCGCTTCGGCGGCGGGGGCTTGGTGGCGTCGGCGCGCAGGACGGCGGCGCGCTCCGTCTCCCCAAGCTCCGCGATGTTGGTCCGCACGGCGTCCAGCGCGGGCCGGCCCATGTCGAGGAAGCTGCCGTGCTCGGCCCCACGCGACAGGGCCTCCAGCCCCAGGGCGCCGGTGCCGCAGAAAGCGTCCACCACGACGGCGCCGTCGATCAGGTCGGCGCCGTCCGGTCCCCAGTCCGCGTGGGCGAGGATGTTGAAGATGGCCTCGCGGGTGCGGTCGGTGGTGGGACGGGTGTCGCGCCCGCCGGGGGCGGCCAGTCGCCGCCCGCGATGCCTACCGCCGACGATCCGCACGGGTCCGCTCCGGTCGCGCTCCGTCACCGCCGGTCTTGCCGCCAGGGCCGCCCCGTCCGGCGGGGCCGCGCGGCTTGGGACCCTGAGGGCCACCACCCGGCTTGCCACCACCCGGCTTGCCAGCGCCCGGCTTCACGCCCTTGAGGGTCAGCGTGCCCGGCTTGCCAGTCGATTTGGTGAGGGCCGGCTTGGCGGAGCCGGGCTTGCCCGAGGCAGCGGCAGCAGCAGCGGGCTTGGCCGGGCCACGGCGGTTCGATGCAGCCTTCGGCTCCGCCTTGGCCCAGCCGGCCTTGGCGTCGCGCGGCTTGGCGGCCTTCGCAACGCCCCCCTTTGCCGCGCCCTTCGCCGCATCGGGGGCCGGGGCGGACGCGTCAGCGGCCTTGGCGGCCAGCTTCGCGGCGCTCTTGCCGCCGCCGTTCCGTCCGCCGGTTTTGGCCTTCGGCTCCTCGGCCGGATCGGCGCCGGTGAAGAAGCGGGAGATCTGTTCCCGCACCACGCGCTTCGGCACCTCCTCGACGGCACCTTCCTCCAGCTTGCCCAGCTGGAAGGGGCCGTAGGCGACGCGGATCAGGCGGTTCACCTGAAGGCCCAGCGCCTCCATCACCTTGCGGATCTCGCGGTTCTTGCCTTCCTTCAGGCTGACGGTCAGCCAGGCGTTGCGGCCCTGGATGCGGTCCAGCACGGCCTCGATGGGGCCGTACTTCACACCCTCGATGGTCGGCCCCTTCTCCAACTCGGCCAGCTTCACCTCGTCCACCTCGCCGAAGACGCGCACGCGGTAGCGGCGCGTCCAGCCGGTGGCCGGAAGCTCCAGGAAGCGGGCCAGCTCGCCGTCGTTGGTCAGCAGCAGCAGCCCTTCGGTCGTCAGGTCGAGCCGGCCGATCGAGATGACGCGCGGCATGTCCGGCGGCAGCCTGTCGAAAACGGTGCTGCGCCCCTTTTCGTCGCGGGCGGTGGTGACCAGCCCCGACGGCTTGTAATAGCGCCAGAGCCGCGCCGGCTCCGGTTCCGGAATGGCCTTGCCGTCCACCTGGACGATGTCCCCCGGCCGCACCACGCAGGCCGGACTGTCCAGGGTCTTGCCGTTGACCGCGACGCGGCCTTCGGTGATCCAGCGCTCGGCGTCGCGGCGCGAGCACAGGCCCGCGCGCGCCAGCCGCTTGGCGATGCGCTCGCCGGCGTCAGGCTCGGCGGGGCTATGGTCGGTGTGTTCGAAATCGGGGGTGTCCATGGGCACGGACCATAGGGCTTGCCGGCCCCGCCCGCAACCCATGGCACGGGGCTTCCCACCGCTTTGTGCGACGCTTTATCCCTCCAGCCGGAAGCCGACCTTCATCACCACCTGGAACTGCGCCACCCGGCCGCCCTGCACGTTGCCCCGGATCTCGCCCACCTCGAACCAGTCCACGTTCTTCAGCGTCTTGGCTGCGCGTTCGACCCCGTTGCGGATGGCGTCGTCGATGGAGGTGTCCGCCGTGCCGACGATCTCCACCTTCTTGTAGACGGTGTTGTCCATGAGGGTCCTCCGTGGATGGATCCGGGTGCTGCAACCAGCGTGACCCCAACAGCGCGGGCGGGAAATCCGCACCTTGACGCAAGAGCGATCCACCGGGCAGGTTGCCCCGGATGAGCAGCACCGCCCTCCCCACCCCCATGGAAATCGCCTTTCAGGAGGCCGAGGCCGCCGCGCGCCGCGGCGAGGTGCCGGTCGGCGCCGTGGTGGTCGATCCCGCGACGGGCGCCGTCCTGGGCCGCGCCGGCAACCGGACGGAGGAGCTGAACGACCCCACCGCCCACGCCGAGGTGCTGGCGATCCGCCAAGCCTGCGCCACGCTGGGCGAACCGCGCCTGCCGGGCCTTGACCTCTACGTGACGCTGGAACCCTGCGCGCTCTGCGCGGCGGCGATCAGCTTCGCGCGGCTGCGGCGGGTCTATTTCGGCGCCTACGACCCCAAGGGGGGAGCGGTGGACCACGGCCCGCGCTTCTACCACCAGTCCACCTGCCACCACGCGCCGGAGGTCTACGGCGGCTTCGACGAGACGCGGGCGGGGGCTCTGCTGCGCGACTTCTTCCAGGCGCGCCGGCCCGGCTGACGGGCGCCCCCTGACTTTCGGCCGATTACACACGAGTGTCATGGAAGGGCGCTATGGTCCCGCGCAAAGCTTCCAACTGTGCGGATCGCAGGTCCATGATGCTCAAGACGATGCTGGCCGGCACGACGGCCATTCTGTGCGGCGCGACCCTTTGGGCCGGTGCGGCGCTGGCCGCCGACGCGGTGGCCGCCAACGCAGGCGCGCTGAAGGTCAAGGCCGTCGAGTTCACCCCGACCCCGGCGCCCGCCACCGAGATGGAGATGACCGCGCCCATCACCTCCTCCAAGGCGGTGGTCACGCTGGCCGACGGCACGAAGAAGGAATTCCCGCTGAGCTACGTCGCCCTGCACCGCTCCGGCGACTTCGTCGGCGGCTGGTACTCGGGCCTGATCGTGGACAAGGCCGGCGCGCCGATCATGCAGACGGCCAAGGACGCCAAGGGCCAGCAGGCGCGCGGCCCCTTCAAGGCGGCCGGCCCGGACGGCACCTCGCTGCTGATGATCCCCAACGCCAAGGTGGACGGGGTGAAGGGGCACACGCTGTTCCTGGTCAACCATCTGGAATACGACACCGAGGGCGAGAACATCGACCCGAGCCAGCCGCCGGTGGACCTGTACGGCCAGCTTCCCATGGCCATGAACCTCACCGTTCTGGACCAGGATCCGGAGACCGGCAAGCTGACCCCGGTGAAGATCGCCAACGTTGATTTCTCCGAGACGGAAGGCCTGTGGATCCCCTGCAACGGCTCCACCACGCCCTGGATGACCCACCTCGGCAGCGAGGAGTATGAGCCGGACGCCCGCGCCTTCGAGAAGAAGCCGCTGGAGGCCATGAACCTCTACCGCGGCACGGTCGGCAAGACCGCCGCGGAGGGTGGCGCCAACCCCTACATGTACGGCCACCTCGTGGAGGTTTCCGTGCAGCCGGACGGCGCCACCAGGGCGGTGAAGCACTTCTCCATGGGCCGTCTGGCCTTCGAGCTGGGCGACGTCATGGGCGACCGCAAGACCGTCTACATGGGCGACGACGGCGACGATGTGATCCGCGCCATGTATGTGGCGGACAAGGAAGGCGACCTGTCGGCCGGCACGCTCTACGCCGCCAAGTGGGTGCAGGAGGACGGCGCCGCCTTCGGCAAGGCGAAGCTTCAGTGGATCAAGCTGGGCCACGCCACCGACGCCGAGGTCAAGGCGATCATCGACACGGGCGTCGGCTTCTCCGACATCTGGGAGGTCGCCCCGGCCGACGCCGTGAAGGCCGAACCGGCGAAGTTCGCCGGCTTCAAGCCGGTCTTCGCCTACCCCGGCACGGGCTCCAAGCCGGCGCTGGAATATTTCAGGCTGAAGCCCGGCATGGAGAAGGCCGCCGCCTTCCTGGAGACGCGCCGCTACGCCGCTTGGCTCGGCGCGACAACCGAGTTCACCAAGATGGAAGGCCAGGCGCACAACAACGCCGACAAGAAGCTTTACACCGTCATCAGCTATGTCCGCGACGGCATGATCGACGGCAAGGGCGGCCCGCGCCCGCAGGACGACATCCGGCTGACCGGCGACGCCCAGGACCTCACCTGCGGCGCCATCTATGAAAGCGACCTGAAGAGCGGCCAGAAGGACACCGCCGGCGAGCCGATCGCCAGCGACTGGGTCGCCGCCGGCATGCGCGCCCTGGTCTATGGCGCCAAACAGCCGGCGGACGCCAAAACCGGCAAGCTCGACAAGTGCGACACGGAGAAGGTCGCCAACCCGGACAACGTCCGCTACTCCGAAGCCATGCGCACCCTGTTCATCGGCGAGGACTCCGGCAACCACCTCAACAACTTCATCTGGGCCTACAATGTGGACAGCAAGGCGCTGACCCGCATCTTCAGCGCGCCGATCGGGGCGGAGAACACCGGCCTCAGCGTCTTCGACGACTACAACGGCCACGCCTACATCACCGCCAACATCCAGCATCCGGGTGCGGCGGAAGACCTCGCCAAGTATCCCGACAGCATCAAGGCCGAGATGCGCCGCAAGGTCGACGAGCGCGGCTGGGTCGGCTATTTCCAGGGCCTGCCGGCCGTCACGCGCTGAGACCGCTTACACGTTAGAAAAAGGCCCGGCGGCTGCGACCGCCGGGCCTTTTTTACTTTGGAGAAATAGAGATTAGAACGGTGGATATCGGCCATAGACAACAAGAGAAAATGTTAACGCTCAAAGACAATTACGAATACTCACAAACACGGCAGTCGAGAGGCGGTTGATTACCCGGGTTTCCAAGCCCCCACAAAAATCTATCAAACAGTCTAATTAGGTAAGGGCATCGCCGCGTACAGGGATGGCCGAGACAAAGCTCTTCCAAGATGGGCCTGTACTTCATAAACATTGAATATATTAAGCCCTGATATTCCCTATAATAATCAGCAGCATTATTAACTTTGTTTTTAGAATCAACCCGCACCGGCGCGGGCAAGTAATATTTTGATCCTACAGCCGCGTCGTCCAACCACTGCAGAACGCAAATAGCCCGCTCAACGAAAGAGTCATAAATAACTATTTCGTTAGGGAAGCGACACCAAAGAAGCTTAGAAACCGCCGACGTCCATGTTCTTGGCTTTACATCATAAAGAGCATGATATATTTCCAAATACGCTTTTTGCACAGCGTCATCGCGATCCAATCCAACATCCCACGTTACTTTCGGCACGACGCGCAAAACTGCCCGCGACACATTATCCAGATCTTCTCCACTAACTCCCTGGAAAAGTCCATAATCTTTCATCCACTTTTTTACAACGCTTACTGAGGCATCAGAAGGACCACTCGCAAACAGAGCACGTCCATTCATAAGCTCAATCATGCCAGCATCATTAGGAACGCAAAAGTGACGCAAATGCTCTGGAAAATCCTTTATAATCCTGCCGCTTAGCATGGCGCGAATCCTCCGATAACAAAAAAACGGAAATCACGACATTACAGGATCCAAGAGGCGAAGAATAACGCGGCAAATCGTCCATTGTCCTTCCATAAAGAAAACTAACTTCTGCTCACAAAGGAAGCGCCGTTTCCAGAATGCCGGCGCGCAGGAAGGGCGACAGTCCGCCCTCCGTCACCACGTCCACGGACGCCCCTGTTCGCTCCTCAAGCGTCTGCTTCAATTCGATGAGGTCGAACAGGTCGCGGCCGGGTTCCAACTCGACCAGCAGATCGAGATCGCTGTCCGATCGGGCCTTGCCCGTCGCACGGGAGCCGAAGACGCGCAGGTTCCGGGCGCCGAACCGGGCGGCCAGCGCCTTGATCTCCTCGGCTGTCGTTCCGGCCGGCAACGCGAGCGTCTTCGCCATCTCTCCAATATAGCGCCGGAACGGGGCGCCGTCAGCGCCCCACCGCCCGCCAGCCGATGTCGCGGCGGCAGAAGCCCTCCGGCCAGTCGAGCGCGTCCACCGCCGTGTAGGCGCGCTTCTGCGCCTCGGCCACGGTTGGGGCCAGCGCCGTCACGCCCAGCACGCGGCCGCCGGTTGAGAGAACCTTTGTTTTTCCGGGGCCATCCTCCGCCCGCTTGGTGCCGGCGTGGAAGACGGTCACGCCCTCCACCGCGTTGGCGGCGTCGAAGCCCTTGATCTCCGTGTTCTTGACATAGTCGCCGGGGTAGCCCTTGGCAGCCATGACGACGCACAGAGCGGTCTCGTCGTGCCAGCGCAGGTCGATGCTCTTCAGCACGCCGTCGGCGGCGGCAACCAGGGCCGCCAGCGCGTCGGATTTCAGGCGCATCATCAGCGTCTGGCATTCCGGGTCGCCGAAGCGGACGTTGAACTCCAGCGTCTTCGGGACCGGCTGGCCGTCCGGACCCTTCACGATCATCAGGCCGGCGAACAGCACGCCCTTGAAGGGACGGCCCTCGGCGGCCATGCCCTTGACGGTCGGCTCGATGATTTCGCGCATCACGCGGGCCTGGAGGTCCGGCGTCAGCGCCGGCGCCGGGGAGTAGGCGCCCATGCCGCCGGTGTTCGGGCCGGTGTCGCCGTCGCCCACCGCTTTGTGGTCCTGGGCCGAGACCAGCGGCAGAGCCGATTCGCCGTCGCAGAGGGCAAAGAAGCTGACCTCTTCGCCGTCCAGGAACTCCTCGACCACCACCTCCGCGCCGGCGGCGCCGAAGCGGCCTTCGACCAGCGCCTCGTCGATGGCGGCGAAGGCCTCCTCCTGGGTGCGGGCGACGGTCACGCCCTTGCCGGCGGCGAGGCCATCGGCCTTCACCACGATGGGGGCACCGTTCTTGCGGACGAAGTCCTTGGCGGCCTCCACATCCTTGAAGCGGCCATAGGCGGCGGTCGGCACGCCGTACTTGGCCAGGACATCCTTCATGAAGCCCTTGGAGCCCTCAAGCTCCGCCGCCGCCGCGCTGGGGCCGAAGGCCTTGATGCCGATGGCGGTCAGCTTGTCCACAAGGCCGAGCACCAGCGGCCCTTCCGGACCGACCACGACGAAGTCGATGGCGTTGTCACTGGCAAAGCGGACCAGAGCGTCCACATCCTCGGCACCGATGGCGACGCATTCGGCCACGTCGGCGATGCCGGCGTTGCCGGGGGCGCAGTACAGCTTGTCGCAGAGAGGCGAGTTCTGAATGGCCCAGCACAGCGCATGCTCGCGCCCACCCGATCCGACCACCAGGACTTTCATGGCACCCCATCCTTCCAAGCTTGTTGCCGACACCGCGCCTTGTATCATGGCCCCACCATGACTCAAGACTTTGATGCCTCGCCGCTGATCGCGGCCCCCTTGATTGCGGCCGAACCCCGCCCCGGTTCCAACCTGCCGGAATATTCGGTCGGCGACCTCGCCCGGCGCCTGAAGCGCACCATCGAGGAAGAGTTTGGATTCGTCCGGGTGCGCGGCGAGATCTCCCAGCCGAAGAAGCACAGCTCCGGCCACTGCTACCTGCGCCTGAAGGACGACACGGCGGTGATCGAGGCCGTCTGCTGGCGCGGCACCGTGGCGAAGCTGGCCGTCAAGCCGGAGGAAGGGTTGGAGGTCATCGTCACCGGGCGCATGACCACCTACCCCGGCCGCTCGCAATACCAGCTCGTCATCGAGTCGATGGAGCTGGCCGGCGAAGGCGCCCTGCTGAAGATGCTGGAGGAGCGCAAGCGGCGCCTCGCGGCGGAAGGGCTGTTCGACCCGGACCGCAAGAAGCCCATCCCCTTCCTGCCGGACGTGATCGGGGTCATCACCTCCCCCACCGGGGCGGTCATCCGGGACATTCTGCACCGGCTGAACGACCGTTTCCCGCGCCGCGTTCTGCTGTGGCCGGTCGCCGTGCAAGGCGAGCGCGCGGCGGCCGAAGTGACGGCGGCCATCGAGGGCTTCAACCGCATCGCACCCGGCGGGCCGGTGCCGCGCCCCGACCTGCTGATCGTGGCGCGCGGCGGGGGCTCGCTGGAAGACCTGATGGCCTTCAACGAGGAAAGCGTGGTCCGTGCCGCGGCGGCCAGCCGCATCCCGCTGATCTCGGCGGTGGGGCACGAGACCGACACCACGCTGATCGACTACGCCTCCGACCGGCGGGCGCCGACCCCGACGGCGGCGGCGGAGATGGCCGTGCCGGTGCGGGCGGAGCTGCTGGCCGGCGTGCTGGACGCCCAGCGCCGCCTGCTGGGCTGCGCCAACCGCATCCTGTCGGAACACCGGACGCGGGTCGAGGGTCTGGGGCGCGGCCTCGGCGACCCGCGCGCCCTGCTGGAGGGCCACGCCCAGCGGCTGGATGACCGGGCGGAGCGCCTTGTGCTCGCCGCCGGCAGCCTGCTGGAGCGCCGCCGCACCCGCGTGGGCGAGTTGGGCGCCAAGCTCCGCCACCCGCGCGAAAAGCTGATGCAGGCCAGCCAGCGCCTCGCCTCCGAAGGGCGGGCGCTGGACGGGGCGCTGCGGCACGCGGTCATGGCGGCGCGCGGCCAGTATGAGCGGGTGGGATCGCGCCTCTCGCTCGGCCCGATCAAGGTCAAGGCCGGCGACGGCAGCCGGCGGCTGGAAGACCTGAAGCCCCGGCTGGAGCGCAGCTACGGCAAGGCCGTGGAGGAGCGGACGGCGAAGCTGGCCGCCGTCGGACAGCTTCTGGAGAGCTATTCCTACAAGGGCGTGCTGGCGCGCGGCTTCGCCCTGGTGGAGGCCGTGGGAGACGATGGCGGCGGCAAGCCCCTGACCAGCGCCGCCCAGGCCACGCCGGGCCTGTCCGTGTCGCTGGTCTTCGCCGACGGCAAGGCCGCCGCAACGGTGGACGGCGCGCCGAAAGCCGAAGCGGCCCCGGTCGTCGTGGCACCGGTCGTCGCGGCACCGGAACCGCCCATGCCAAAACCAAAGGCCGAGAAGCCCAAGCCGGAACCGAGGAAACCCCACCGCGCGCCGGTTCAGGGAAGCCTGTTTTGAGGGTTCGCGAGTTTATCCCCCAACCGCCAGATCGACGGCCGCTTCGGCGTGGATGGTCGTGGTGTCGTAGAGCGGCACCGCGCTGTCCTCCGGGCGCACCAGCAGCATGATCTCGGTGCAGCCCAGGATGACGGCCTGCGCGCCGCGCTCCACCAGCCGGGCGATGATCCGCCGGTAGGCCTGCCGCGATTCCGCCTCGACACGCCCCTGCACCAGCTCGTCATAGATGATCCGGTGGACGGTGGCGCGGTCCTCGTCGTCGGGCACCAGCACCTCCAGCCCGTGCTTGTCGGCAAGCCGCCCCTTGTAGAAGTCCTGCTCCATGGTGAAGGCCGTGCCGAGAAGGCCGACACGCCGCAGCCCGGCGGCCTGGATGCGCTCGGCGGTGGGATCGGCGATGTGCAGCAGCGGCAGGCCGATGGCCGCCTGCACCTCCGCGGCCATGCGGTGCATGGTGTTGGTGCAGATCACCACGAAGTCGGCCCCGCCCCGCTCCAGCCGTTGCGCGGCGTCGATCATCAGCGCCGTCGCGTCATCCCAACGGCCGGCGTGCTGGAGCGCCTCGACCTCCGCGAAGTCGAAGGACCACATCAGGCAGCGCGCCGACCGCAAGCCGCCGAGGCGGTCCCGCACCCGCTCGTTGATGATCCGGTAATACTCGGCCGAGCTTTCCCAGCTCATGCCCCCGATCAGGCCGATGACCTTCTGCGACACGCCCGCTCCTCCCGCGCTGTTCAGCCGTTCGAGATTGGACGGACACCGCCCGAATTTCCATTCGAAACGGACGCCACCGCGGGTGTAGGGTTTTCCGCAACGGCGCACGGTCTGGTCATCGACTGGCTCCGCGGTCCCGCTTTGGACGAAAAGCGATGGTGATCCGTATTGGCACGCCGTTCGTGCTGGCAGCGGCGCTCACGGCGGCAATCGTCCTCGTCGGCAGGGACCCGCCCGCGACTTTCGCGGCGGGCACGGCCCCCCTGACGCTGGAGCGGACGATTCCCCTGGGCAACGTATCCGGTCGGATCGACCATTTCGCCATCGACCTCGCCCGGCAGCGCCTCCTTATCGCCGAACTCGGCAACAACACGGTGGGGGTGCTCGATCTCGCCCAAGGCAGGGTCATCCGGCGCCTCACCGGGCTGAAGGAGCCGCAGGGCGTTGCCCATGTCCCAGGTACCCATATCCCAGGCACCCATATCCCAGGCACGGATGCGATCATCGTCGCGAACGGGGGCGACGGAACCGTCCGCCGGTTCAAGGCGACGGATTTTGCCGAACTCGACACGGTGAAGCTCGGCGAGGATGCCGACAACATCCGCGTCGATGCATCCGCCGCCCAGGTGATCGTCGGGTACGGAAACGGCGCCCTGGCGGCGCTGGACGCCGTTTCGGGCCGCAAGCTCGGGGAAATCCGCCTCGCCGCCCACCCGGAGTCCTTCCAGCTGGAGACGAACGGCCCCCGCATCTTCGTGAATGCGCCCGACGCGCGGCAGATCGCGGTCGTGGACCGCGAATCCGGACAGCAGATCGCCACCTGGACGTTGAGCGGAGCCGGGGGCAACTTTCCCATGGCGCTCGACGAGTCAGCCGGGCGGCTGGCGGTCGTCTACCGCAAGCCCTCCACCCTCGCGGTCTTCGAGACCGAGCACGGCGGTGTCGTCGCGCGCCTGCCGACCTGCGAGGACGCCGACGACGTCTTCTTCGACCGAAAGCGGCAGCGTCTCTACATCAGCTGCGGCGACGGCACGCTCGCCGTCATTCAGAAGCAGGACGACGGCCAGAATCACGCAGACAGCTACCGCGAGCTTGGACGGATTCCGACGGTTCCCGGCGCCCGGACATCGCTGTGGGTTCCCGAACTGGACCGCCTCTTCCTCGGCGTGCGGGCGAACGGCCGGGAGCCGGCCGCCGTGTGGGTGTATCGACCGGCGCCATAGCGGCCTGCCGGGCTCATTCCGGAAGACGGACGGCCCCGCGCCGGACGATCTCCTCCGGCGCGGGAAGGAGCGCGCGGGCAGCGTCCGGCAGGCCGTCCGGGGGGCGAGCCCCCTCCGCCCGGCCGACGACGATGCGCCCGATCATCCCGGCCTCCTCGTGCGGGATGCAGAAATAGTCGAAGACCCCCACCGTGGTGAGCCGCAGTTCGAAGCTCTGGTCGGGCAGAAGGTAGTCGGAATTCCAGGGCGCCGCCCCGTCCGGGATGCGCCGGGGATGCCCGCCGTTGGCCGGGTGGTAGGCCGTGCTGGTGTGCGCGTTGCCGGGGTCGGTGTTGATCCAGCGCAGGGTCTGGCCCGGCTCGACCAGCACGCCGATGGGGTCGAACCACACCCGGGAGCCGTCGGCGTTGCCCCGCATGCGAATCTCCACCACCGGCCCCGCTATGACCCGGCCGGGAAGGCCGAGCAGCGCCAGACCGGCGGCCCAGCCGCCGGCCCGGAGCACTGTGCGCCGCGCGATCATGCTATTTCGCAACCCGCGCCTCGTCCGCCTTGCCGACATGCCAGAGGACGACGTGGTAGTGGGGCTTCTCCACGCCGGGGTGGCCGGCGTTGTAGTACATGTCCACATGGTCGACGGCGCCGCCGGCGGCCTTCAGCCCGTCGAACTTCTTCTGTGCCTGGATGTCGTCGAGCGGGATCATGTAGACGGTGCTGACCAGCCGTCCGTCATGGTCATAGGCCAGGAACGGGCCGGCGGGCAGGGTCTTGGGATCGACGTACAGCGTGCCGAGACCGGGCAGGAAGTCCGGAAGCTTCACCAGCTCGCTCACCTTCTTGTAGGAGCCGCCGGGCGGCGCCTTTTCCACGGACTGGGCGTGGGCGGTCGTCACCGCGAGCGCCATGGCGCCCGCGATCAAGGCGGTGCGGATCAGCATTGCAGTTCTCCCTCATGTGATGGTCCGACGGATCGGACCGCTGCGATCAGGGCTCCGGATTTGGTTCCGGCAGGCCCAGCCGGTCGAGCACCCGCGCGACGATCCGGGCGCAGCGCGCACCGGCGAACGGGAAGGCGCCGATCAGGTCGGGCGACAGCTGCCGGCGCAGGTTCCGGCCGAGCAGGCGGCGCGCCCGGTGCAGGCGCGTCTTGACCGTCTCCGCCGGGATGCCGAGGACGGACGCGGTCTCCTCGACGCTCATCTGCTCGATGTCGCGCAGGACGAACACCACGCGGAACGGCCCCGGCAATCGGTCGACGGCGCGCTCCAGCAGGCGTCTCACTTCGGCGCGCGCGGCGTCCTCTTCCGGCGTCGCCGGTGGCTGCCGGGCGCCGGGGAAAGGGCCAGGAAAAGGAATAATCTGGGCGTCGTGCGCCTCGGCGGGAGGCTGGCCGTCGTCGAAGTCCGTCATGAGCCTCCTTGGCCGGAGCCGCCGCAGCGCTTCGTTCAGGACGATGCGGCCGAGCCAGGCGCCGAGGTTGGACGCATCCCGGATCCGGTCGATGTTCGTGAAGACCAGGACATAGGCGTCCTGCACCGCGTCCTCGGCCTCGGCCGGATCACGCAGGACACCGCGCGCCATACGGTAGAGGCGGCGGTTGTGCCGCTGCATCAGGATGCGGAAGGCCGCGGGGTCCCGCTGCTGGAGCCGCCCGACGAGGTCGGCGTCCGTCACATCCGCACTATTCGCACTCGGCGTCGTCTGGTCCCGTGTCGCCCGGTTCATGCCGCGCTCCCCATCCCGCAGGCCGTCCCGCAGGCTTCAAGTCTCGCAGGGATTGATGCGGAACGGGGCGGCGCGGTTCCCGCGCAGGAGAGGTGCCCCCTTCGTGCCGGAAACCCGATGGGTTCGGGGGCGACGGCGCTCAGCAGCCGTGATTGCCGCTGTAACCGTTGCGCGCGGGGGACGCCCAGCCGCGCGGCGGGGCTTCAGGCTGGTAGACTTCGACCAGGAGCGGATGGCAGGCCGCCATGTCGCTTGAATGCTCCGCGCTGCAGTCCCCGCCCGGACAGGCGGACAGTGCCCCGAGGAGGTCGATCTCGGCGAAGAATTCGAGGAAGTCGCCGGGCCGAACGGGGCTCGCCTTCATGAAATACTGCCCGGTGTCGCGGGTGAAGCCCGTGCACATGAAGACGTTCAGCACGTCGTGCACCGCGGGCTCAACCGCCTCGCAGGGCCGGCCCAGCCGGTCGGCGAGCGCGCGCGTCAGGTTCGAGTGACAGCAGTGATGATAATCGCCGCCGCTGAGCAGCCGGTGCGTGTAGGGATCGCACCGCGTCCCGATGACGTCGTGCACCGAACCACCCCACTCGTCGAAGCCGTACCAGTCGAGCGTGTCCTCGGTGATCGTCGCCATCGGCCTCAGATATGGCAGCGACGACCAGAGCCGGTCCCCGGTCGACAGGTGCGTGCCATGCAGGGCGCGCGTCTTGCCCGAGAAGAAGCGTTCGTTGAGATCGGCCGCCGACCAGAGATTGAGATCCCCGACCTGCGGTCCCTCGACGCTGACGATCCGGAAAAAGCAGCCCGCCGGAACGTCGAAGCATCGCGCCTCGCGCGGCGGGACGACCACTTCGGACAGCTTCCGCCAGCCCGCCCGCGCCGCGTGATAAGAGGAGAGGTCGGGCGGAGCCAGGCTGTCCACCGGATAACAGATCACGGGCCGGACGCCCCGGCGCTCCCGCGCATCGCTCGGCTCCGCATGCTCAGGCTGATCCAGTTTCATGACGCCCTCCCCGGTTTCGGAGACGCAGCTTGGCATGCACACGAAGGATTCGGAAGCGCCGGCAGCGCGATCCTCACACCGACCGCATGAGGCCGCCGTCCACCCGGATGTTCTGGCCGGTGATGTAGCCGGCCCCGTCCGACGCGAGGAAGGCGACGGTCGCCGCGATCTCCGCGCTGTGACCGTAGCGCCCCATCGGCACGCTCTGACGGCGCTCCTCGGTTTCGGGCAGGCTGTCGATCCAGCCGGGCAGCACGTTGTTCATCCGAACGTTGTCGACCGCATACTGGTCCGCGAAAAGCTTCGTGAAAGCAGCGAGGCCGGCGCGGGCGACAGCCGACGTTGGAAACATCGCGCTCGGCTCGAAGGCCCAGGCCGTCGAGATGTTGATGATGGCGCCGGACTTTTGCTTCACCATGATCGGGGCTACCAGCCGGGTCGCACGGACCACGTTGAGGAAGTAGACGTCGATCCCCCGGTGCCAGTCCTCGTCCGTGAGATCCAGCAGCGGCGCGCGCGGACCGTGGCCGGCGCTGTTGACTAGCACGTCGATCCGGCCCCACGCGTTCATCGTCTGGTCGACTAAGCGTTTCAGGTCGTCGTTGGACTGGTTCGACCCGGTCACCCCGATGCCGCCCAGTTCCTTGGCCAGGGCCTCGCCCTTGCCGGAGGACGAAAGAACCGCGACCTTGAAGCCGTCAGCCGCCAGCCGACGCGCCGTCTCCGCACCCATGCCGCTGCCGCCTGCGGTGATGATGGCAACCTTCTCGCCCATGACACCTCCCCTTCTTTGTCGGTCGGCCCTTCTTCGTCGGCCGGAGCGGCCAAGCGCTCCCCACTCCTCAGAGCCTATGGCATGGATGGGGTGCCGCACCACCCCTTGAAAGGCCGCCTCCGCCGGCCCAGAACGCAAGCCGCCCGCCTCAAAGGAGACGGGCTGCTTGCCCTGGTCACGCTCGACCGGCGGTCTGGTCGGAGTTCGGTCGACGGTTCGGCGTCACTCCGGCGCGCGCAGGCGGTAGCCGACGCCGGTTTCCGTCAGGATATGCCGGGGGCGCTCCGGATCCGGTTCGATCTTCTGGCGCAGTTGGCGGATGTAAATGCGCAGGTACTGGATGTCCGTCTCGCCCCCCCACACCTCCTTCAGGATGAAGCGGTGCGTCAATACCTTGCCGGCATGGGCGACGAGCAGCCGCAGCAGGTCGTACTCCCGCGGCGACAGCTTCACCTCGGCATCGCGCACGGTCACGATCCGGCGCACCAGATCGACGCTGAGGTCGCCGCTGCGGAACACGGGCCGTTCGCCCTGCCGTTGCAGCTTGTGCCGCAGGGCAGCACGGATGCGCGCCAGCAGCTCGTCCATGCCGAAGGGCTTGGTCACATAGTCGTCCGCGCCGAGGTCGAGGGCCTCCACCTTGCCCGCCTCGTCCACCCGGCTCGACAGGACGATGATCGGCGTGGTCACGCCGTCGGCCCGCAGGCGGCGGATGACCTCCACGCCGTCGATCCCCGGCAGCCCGAGGTCGAGAACCACCACGTCAGGCGTGTGGCGCCGGACCTCGTCGATGGCCTGGGCGCCGTCCTCGGCTTCCGTGACGTCATAACCCTGCGCCGACAGGCTCGTGCGCAGGAAGCGCCGGATCGGCGGTTCGTCGTCGACGACGAGCACCCGCAGCGGCATGGCTTCGGACCTCATTCGGCGGCTTCCTCCTCGATCCGGGGCAATCCGGCCGCGGCCGGCAACAGCAGCGTGAACACGGCGCCCGTGCGGTCGGCCCGGTTGCCGGCGGCGATGGCCCCCCCCATCGCCTCGACGAAGCCGCGGCAGATGGCGAGGCCGAGCCCCGTCCCCGCCCGCTGGCGATCCTGGGAGTGGACACGGTAGAACTTGTCGAAGATGCGCTCGACATCCGCCGGCGGAATGCCGTCCCCCTCGTCGAGCACCTCGATGCGCACCTGTCCGCCCTCCGCCGCGGCCCGCAGCTGGATGTGCGACCCCATGGGGGCGTATTTGGCCGCGTTGTCGAGCAGGTTGAAGAGCACCTGCTCGAACAGCACGGCGTCGACCTCCAGCATCGGCAGGTCGGCGGCGAGTTCGACGTCCACCGTGTGGCCGGCCAGGATTTTGCCCGCCCGCTCCAGCGCGCTGCCGACGATCTCCGCCAGGTCGACCGCGCCGGTGTTGGGCCGGATCGCCCCGGATTCCAGGCGGGTCATGTCCAGCAGGTTCGCGATGAAGCGGTTCAGCCGTTCGGCTTCTTCCTGGATCGTGCTCGTCAACTCGTGGCGCGACGCCTCGTCGAGGATCGGGCCGTAGCTGTTCAGGCTGGTGGCCGCTCCCAGGATGGAGGCGAGCGGCGTGCGCAGGTCGTGCGAGATGGAGGTGAGCAGCGCCGAGCGCAGCCGTTCCGTCTCGGCGGCGAGCCGCGCGCGGTCCACGTCGTCCGCCAGGTTCACCCGCTCGATGGCAAGCGCCGCCTGGTCGAGCAGCGCGTCCAGCAGGCGGCGCTGGTCGGGCGTCAACAGGGCGCCGGGCCGGCCCCGGTCGGCGTTGGCGTCGACGCTGGCATCGATGCTGGTGTCGATGCCGACGACGCCGACGGCGCCCCGGCCGGTCCGCATCGGCAGGAACAGCCACTTGGCGCCGGGAAGCGTATCGGCGCCGCGGCCGGCCGGGCGGTTGCTCTCCCAGGCCCATTTGGCCGCCGCGAGGTCGGCCTCCTCCAGCACGTCCTCCGGCGGGTAGCCGGCGCGCACCTCGACCGTGTCCCTGGCCGTGTCCCCGGCCGGAAGCAGCATGACCACGCGCACCTTCAGCATCGCCGCGATCTGGTGGGCGGTCGCCCACAGCAGGTCGTCCATCGTCACCACCCCGGCCAGCTTGCGGCTGAACAGGTACAGATCCTCCGTGGTCTTGGCGCGCTGTCGCGCCGCGACGGCCTGGGCGCGCATGCGCGCCGTCAGGTTGCTGGCGATCATCGCGACCACGGCGAAGAAGAACAGCGCGACGATGTTCTGCGGATCGGCGATCGTGAAGGTGTAGAGCGGCGGCAGGAAGAAGTAGTTGAAGGCCAGGATGCTGACGACACAGGCGTAGAGCGACGGCCCCAGCCCGCCGGTGACGGCGCTGGCCAGCACCGCCATCAGGAACACCAGTGTCACGTTGCCGACCGCCAGCACCCGCTGCAGCACCTCTCCGACGCCGAGCGCCACGGCGACATAGCCGGTGCTGCCGGCGTAGGTGCGCCAATCGAAGGATGGGCGCCGCGCCGGGGCGGTCTCCACCGTCTTCGGCGGGATCGGTTCGCCGGAATCGCCGGCGATCACATGGACGCTGATGTCGCCGGCCCGCCGGATCAGGGCGGCGGCGACCGAGCCGTGCAGCAGTTCCGACCAGCGCGAGCGTCCGGACTTGGCGATGACGATGTGCGTGACGTTGTTGGACCGGGCGTGGTCCACGACGGTGTCCGCGACGTCGCTGCCCGGAACCGTCACCGCCTCGCCGCCGAGCTTCTCCACGAGGCGCAGCGCGTCGGCGATGCGGTCGCGCTTCACCTCGTCCAGACGAAGGTCGCCGGGCGTTTCGACGTGGATGGCGGTCCACGGCGCGCGCAGCCGCTCAGCCTGCCGCCGGGCGTAGCGCACGACGGCGGCACAGTTCGGATGCTCGTCGACGCACACCAGCAGGCGGTCGCCCGCCGCCCAGGGGCCGGAGATCGCGTGGGCCTGCATGTGGGTCAGCAACTGCTCGTCCACGCGCTGGGCCGTCCGCCGCAAGGCCAGCTCGCGGAGCGCGGTGAGATTGCCGGGGGAGAAATAGTGGCGGATCGCGCGTTCCGCCGTCCGGGGGACGTAGACCTTGCCCTCCTTCAGGCGCTGGATGAGGTCGTCCGGCGTGAGGTCGACGATCTCGATGTCGTCGGCGCGGTCCACGATCGAATCCGGCACCGTCTCGCGGACACGGACGCGGGTGATCTTGGCCACGACGTCGTTGAGGCTTTCGACATGCTGGATGTTCAGCGTCGTGTAGACGTCGATGCCGGCGGCGAGGATTTCCTCGACGTCGAGGTAGCGTTTCGGGTGGCGGCTGCCGGGGGCGTTGCTGTGCGCCAACTCGTCGACCAGCACGATCCTCGGGCGCCGGGCGAGGATCGCGTCGAGGTCCATCTCGTCGATGAGGTGGCCCTTGTAGGCGATGCTGCGGCGCGGGATGAGTTCCAGCCCGGCGACCAGCGCCTCCGTCTCCGCCCGGCCGTGGGTCTCGACGACGCCGACCACCACGTCGATGCCGTCGCGGCGCTTCGCCTGCGCGGTCAGCAGCATCTCGTAGGTCTTGCCGACCCCGGGCGCCGCGCCGAGAAAAATCTTCAGGCGGCCACGCTCCTCCCGCGCCGCCTGACGCAGCAGCGCCTCGGGCGAGGGACGGTTGTCGCGTTCGGGGCGGTCGACGCTCATGCGTCCTTCCTACCGGCTTGCCGAGGCCTCGTCGAGGGCGAGGTTCAGCGCCAGCACGTCCACGACGGGTTCCCCCAAAAATCCCAGGCGGCGCGGCTGCGTGTGGGCCGCGACCAGTTGGCGGACCCGCTCCTCCGACAGGCCGCGCGCCCTGGCAATGCGAGGCACCTGGAAGTCCGCGGCGGCCGGCGAAAGATGCGGGTCGAGGCCGCTGGCCGACGTGGTGACGAGGTCCACCGGCACCGGCGTACCCGGATTCTCCCGCCTGAGCCGTTCGACGTCGCCCCGCACGCGCTCGACCAGCGCCTTCGCGGTCGGGCCGGCGTTGGAACCGCCCGAGTTCGCCGCGTCGTAGGGGGCCGGCGCGGTCGCCGACGGGCGCGGCTGGAGGTAGCGCTCGCCGGTGAAGGGCTGCCCGATCAGTTCGGAGCCGATCACCGTCCCGTTCCGTTCGATCAGGCTGCCGTTGGCCTGATGCGGGAAGAGGCTTTGCGCGATCCCGGTGATCGCCAGCGGGTAGGCGAGCCCGGTGATGACCGTCAGGGCGGCGGTCATGACGAGGGCGGGGCGCAGTTCCTTGAGCATGGTTCGGGGCTCCTCAGACGCGGTCCGAAACATTCGGACCGCTCCGTTCACACGCCACGCAGGCTTCGGCCCTCGCGGGCCGCGGCCGCCGTCGCGGCCGACACCGTGTCCGAAAAGTCAGACCTTTTCGAACACGGTATCAGACGAGGCCGACGGCGTTGACGATCACGTCGATCAGCTTGATCCCCGCGAAGGGGACGACGATGCCGCCCAACCCATAGATCAGCAGGTTACGGCGCAGAAGGCGGGCGGCGCCGACCGGGCGGTACGCCACCCCCTTCAGGGCCAGCGGGATCAGCGCGACGATGATCAGCGCGTTGAAGATGATGGCCGACAGGATGGCGCTTTCCGGGCTCGCCAGCCCCATGACGTTCAGCGCCTGGAGCTGCGGGTAGAAGGCGAGGAACATCGCCGGGATGATGGCGAAGTATTTCGCCACGTCGTTGGCGATGGAGAAGGTGGTGAGCGCGCCGCGCGTCATCAGCAGCTGCTTGCCGATCTCCACGATCTCGATCAGCTTGGTCGGGTCGCTGTCGAGGTCGACCATGTTGCCGGCCTCGCGCGCGGCCATGGTGCCGGTGTTCATCGCCACGCCGACGTCGGCCTGCGCCAGCGCGGGCGCGTCGTTGGTGCCGTCGCCGCACATGGCGACCAGCTTGCCCTTGGCCTGCTCGTCGCGGATCAGCCGCAGCTTCGTCTCCGGCGTCGCCTGGGCCAGGAAGTCATCGACGCCGGCCTCGGCGGCGATGGCGGCGGCGGTCATCGGGTTGTCGCCGGTGATCATCACCGTCCGGATGCCCATCTGGCGCAGCGCCGCGAAGCGCTCCCGGATGCCGCCCTTGACGATGTCCTTCAGGTGGATGATGCCGAGCAGGCGCCCGTCCCTGGCGACGCCCAGCGGCGTGCCGCCGGCCTTCGAGACGCGCTCCGCGATGGCCAGCACCTCGCGCTCCGCCGCCTCGACCAGAGTGTTCGGGCGGATGGCCGCGACCGTGCCGCCACGCCTCGCACCGGATGCCACGCCGGTGGCCGCCCGGACATGGGCGAGCACGGCGTCCACGGCGCCCTTGCGGACGGACATGCCGTCGCTGTCGATGCCGCTGATGCGCGTCTGCGCGGAGAAGGGGATGAAGTGGGCGTGCAGGCTCGCCATGTCGCGGCCCCGGATGCCGTACTTTTCCTTGGCGAGCACGACGATGGAGCGGCCCTCCGGCGTCTCGTCGGCCAGGGAGGCGAGTTGGGCGGCGTCGGCCAGGTCGCGCTCGGCCACGCCGGGGACGGGCAGGAATTCCGCCGCCTGCCGGTTGCCCAGCGTGATGGTGCCGGTCTTGTCGAGCAGCAGCGTGTCCACGTCGCCCGCCGCCTCCACCGCGCGGCCGGACATCGCCAGCACGTTGAAGCGCACCAGCCGGTCCATGCCGGCGATGCCGATCGCCGACAGCAGCGCGCCGATGGTGGTCGGGATCAGCGTGACGAACAGCGCCACCAGGACCAGCACGCCGACCGAGCCGCCGGCGTAGGCCGCGAAGCTGGGGATCGTCGCCACGGCGATGACGAAGATGATCGTCATGCCGGCCAGCAGGATGTTCAGCGCGATCTCGTTCGGCGTCTTCTGGCGCTGCGCGCCTTCGACCAGCGCGATCATGCGGTCCAGGAAGGTCGAGCCGGGCGCCGCCGTGATGCGCACCGTGATCCGGTCGGAGATCACCTGCGTGCCGCCGGTCACCGCCGAGCGGTCGCCGCCGGATTCGCGGATGACCGGGGCGGACTCGCCGGTGATCGCCGCCTCGTTGACCGAAGCCACCCCCTCGATCACCTCGCCGTCGGAGGGGATGAGGTCGCCGGCCTCGACCAGCACCACGTCGCCCGGCTTCAGGGCGGTGGCGGGGACGCTCCGCCAGCCGTCCGTCCCGTCCTTGGCCATGAGCTTGGCGTTGGTCTCGGTCTTGGTCTTGCGCAGGCTGGCCGCCTGGGCCTTGCCGCGCCCCTCCGCCACCGCCTCGGCGAAGTTGGCGAACAGCAAGGTGAACCACAGCCACAGCACGATCTGCGCCGCGAAGCCGATGTGGCCGGCGCCCGTCGCGAGATCGCGCAGGAGCAGCAGCGTGACCAGGGCCGCCACCACCTCGACGCAGAACATCACCGGGTTGCGGGCCATCCGCCGCGGGTCGAGCTTGCGGAACGAATCCCCGACCGCCGGCCCGAGGATCGCCGGGTCCAGCATCGTCGCGGCCGGCGTCCGCCCGCGGGTTTTGATACCTGTGTCCTTGGGGGTGCTCATGGGAACGTCCCCGCTCAATAGAGGGTGCCGGCGTTCATCGCCAGATGCTCGACCACCGGGCCGAGGGCCAGCGCCGGGAAGAAGGTCAGGCCGCCGACGATCAGGATGACGCCGACCAGCAGGCCGACGAACAGCGTGTCGTGGGTCGGGAAGGTGCCGGCGGAGGCGGCGGCGCGCTTCTTCGCGGCCAGCGAGCCGGCGATCGCCAGCATCGGGATGATCACGAAGAAGCGGCCGACCAGCATGTCCACGCCGAGCGTCAGGTTGTACCAGGGCGTGTTGCCGGAAAGCCCGGCGAAGGCGCTGCCGTTGTTCGCAGCACCCGAGACATAGGCGTAGAGCGCTTCCGAGAAGCCGTGCGGCCCGGCGTTGGCCATGGCGGCTGTGCCGGTGCCGGTGACCACGGCGATGGCGGTCCAGCCCAGCATCATCAGCGGCAGGCAGAGGATGGCGAGCATGGTCATCTTGACCTCCTTCGCCTCCAGCTTCTTGCCCAGATACTCCGGCGTGCGGCCGACCATCAGGCCGGCGACGAACAGGGCGACGATGGCGAACAGCAGCATGCCGTAAAGCCCGGCGCCCACGCCGCCCACGATGATCTCGCCCAGCATCATGTTGATCAGCGGGACCATCCCGCCCAGCGGCATCAAGCTGTCGTGCATGGCGTTGACCGCGCCGCAGGAGGCGTCGGTGGTCACCGTGGCGAACAGCGCGCTGAGCGCCACGCCGAAGCGCCCCTCCTTGCCCTCCATGTTGCCGGCCGACGTGTCGACGCCCAGCGCGGCGATGGCCGGGTTGCTCTGCGCCTCCGCCCAATAGGCGACGGTCACGCCCAGGAAGAACAGCACGCCCATGGCGGCCAGGATGGCCCAGCCCTGGCGCTCGTCCCCGACCATGCGGCCGAACAGGTTGGTCAGTCCGGCCCCCAGCGCGAAGATGGAGACCATCTGCACGAGGTTGGTCAGGGCGTTCGGATTCTCGAAGGGGTGGGCGGAGTTGGCGTTGAAGAAGCCGCCGCCGTTGGTGCCCAGCATCTTGATCGCCTCCTGCGAGGCGACGGGGCCGAGCGCGATGGTCTGCCGGGCGCCTTCCAGCGTGGCGGCGTCGGCATACGCCCCCAGCGTCTGCGGCACGCCCTGCCACACCAGGAACAGCGCGTAGACGACGCAGGCCGGCAGCAGCACGTACAGCGTGCAGCGCGTCAGGTCGACCCAGAAGTTGCCGACGGTGCGGGAGCCCGCGCGGGCGAAGCCGCGCACCAGCGCCACCGCAAGCGCGATGCCCGTGGCCGCCGACACGAAATTGTGGAAGGCGAGCCCGGCCATCTGCACGAAATAGCCCATCGTGGCCTCGCCGCCGTAGTTCTGCCAGTTCGTGTTGGTGGTGAAGCTGGCGGCGGTGTTGAAGGCCAGGTCGGCGGGGACGGCACCCGTCCCCTGCGGGTTGAAGGGCAGCATCCCCTGAACCCGCTGCATCGCGTAAAGCAGCAGCATGCCGGCGAGGTTGAAGAGCAGCATGGCGACGGCGTAGGTCACCCAATGCTGTTCCACCGCCTCGTCGACGCCGGCCAGCCGGTAGAGCCCGCGCTCGACGGGGCGCAGCGCTGGCGTGATGAGGGTGCGCTCCCCGTTGAAGACGCGCGTCATGAAGCCGCCGAGCGGCCGCGTGACGGCCACCACCAGGGCGGCGAAGACGAGGATCTGGATCCAGCCGACGACGGTCATGGGTTCCTCCTCAGAACCGTTCCGGGTGGATCAGCGCGTAGACGAGATACGCGAGCAGGCCGGCGGCGACGAGGCCGCCCAGGGCATCATCAAACATCATGGGGTCGATGGTCATGGGCCTGCTCCTCACAGCCGGTCGCAGGCGTGCACATAGGCGACCGCGCCGGCGAAAAAGGCCGCGATGATCGCCAGAACGACGATGTCAAGCATGGTGGGCCTCCTGAGCGCGCCCGCCGCCACCGCCTCAGGTTGGGCGGCGTGGAGGCGAACGCGCGATAACATGGATCAAGTGCGGGACGGCTGGAGAAACCTGCTTAGCGCCTCCAGCACGGCCAGGATGCGCCCGACGCCCGTATAGATTCGAGGAGGGCCGATGGGATGTCGGCGTATAGGGTCCATATACGCGGCAAGCCCCGGGGGATCGGACGGCATCGGCGCCTCACACGCCCAGGAGGTTCAGCAGAAGGTTCAGGGAAAGGGCGAGCGCCAGGGCTCCGGCAATGGTCAGCCCCATGTCCCGGAGCACCTCGTGGGGCGTGGGAAACCGTTCTTCCGCGTCCGGCACAAAGCCTTCGCGCGCCGGCGACGGCGCCACGGCGTGTTCGCCGGCGACGATCCGGTCCGATGTCCGCTGCATGTGATCCTCCCGCCTCAACCACCCGGCAGAGCCTCGATCAGGCTGGTGGCCAGCCACCTTTGCCGGGCACCTTATGAAAAAGGCGGGCGGCCGTATAAAAACGATGGGGGACGGCGGGGTCTGGATATATACGCGACGGATATAGCGAAGAAATATAAAACGCGTATATGCACGCGATGATCGAAATATATGATCCATATATGCGCTGGAAATATTTGCGCGCAGGGCGTCGAGCGACGATTCTTTTGACCTTGTATTCTGCAGACGAGGATCATATGGAATAGTTCGAAGCGCCGGGTCGCACAGTGGCGTCCGCACAGGGGCGCCCGCACAGTGGCGCCCGATGCGCGTTGACCGAACGACGACCCTCTTCGAACAGGCAAGGCCATGATGGAAGCGAGCGTTTCCACCCCGTCCCACGACGCCGCGAAGCTGCGGGCGTTGACGGTCGGTGCGCTGGGCGTCGTGTATGGCGACATCGGCACCAGCCCGCTCTACACGCTGCGCGAATGCTTCACCCAGGGCGGCTTCGCGACCGACCCGGACAGCGTG
Source organism: Azospirillum mesophilum (assembly GCF_053470405.2). Lineage (NCBI taxonomy): Bacteria > Pseudomonadati > Pseudomonadota > Alphaproteobacteria > Rhodospirillales > Azospirillaceae > Azospirillum > Azospirillum mesophilum. The sequence continues at coordinate 3,104 of NZ_JBPXMQ020000036.1, read as the reverse complement.
CTGGGCATCCTGTCGCTGATTTTCTGGGCGCTGATCGTCGTGGTGACGGTGAAATACGTCGTCTTCATCATGCGCGCCGACAACCAGGGTGAGGGCGGCATCCTGGCGCTGACCGCGCTGGCCCTGCGCGGCATGCGGCCGGGCCATCGCAAGACCACGGCGGTCATGGCCGCCGGCATCGTCGGGGCGGCGCTGTTCTACGGCGACGCCGTGATCACCCCGGCCATCTCGGTGCTGAGCGCCGTCGAAGGGCTGACCATCGCCACCCCGTTGTTCGAGCGCTTCGTCCTGCCCATCACGCTGACCATCCTGGTGCTGCTGTTCGTCGTGCAACGCTACGGCACGGCGCGCGTCGGCGCGCTGTTCGGGCCGGTCATGGTGCTGTGGTTTGCCGCGCTGGCGGTGCTCGGGGGCGTTGAAATCGCCCAGGAGCCAGGGGTGTTGGAGGCGCTGCTGCCGACGCACGCGATCCGCATGCTGACCGAGCACGGCTGGCGCGGCTTCGTGCTGCTGGGGGCGGTGGTGCTGGCGGTGACCGGCGGCGAGGCGCTGTACGCCGACATGGGCCATTTCGGCCGCCTGCCGATCCGGCTGGCCTGGTTCGGGCTGGTGCTGCCGGCCCTGCTGCTCTGCTACTTCGGCCAGGGAGCGCTGCTGCTGCACGACCCGCAGGCCATCGAGAACCCCTTCTTCCATCTGGCGCCCGACTGGGCACTCTTCCCGTTGGTCGGGCTGGCCACGGCGGCGACCGTCATCGCCAGCCAAGCGGTCATCTCCGGCGCCTTTTCCATGACCCGGCAGGCGATGCACCTGCGCTATCTGCCGCGCATGGAGGTGCGGCACACTTCGGCGCGCGAGATCGGGCAGATTTACCTGCCGGCGATGAACGGCTTCCTGCTGGTCGGCGTGGTGCTGCTGGTGATCACGTTCCAGTCCTCCACCAACCTCGCCGCCGCCTATGGGATCGCGGTGACCGGCACGATGGTGGCGACCACCGTGCTCGCCTACAAGGTGGCCCGCCGGCTCGGCCATTGGCCGTTGATCCCGGCGTTGCTGGCGCTGGTCGGCTTCCTCACCGTCGATCTGGCGTTCTTCGGGGCGAACCTGCTGAAGGTGGTGGAGGGCGGCTGGTTCCCGCTGGCGGTGGCGGCGGGCGTCTTCCTGCTGATGGTCACATGGCGGCGCGGCCGCGCGATGCTGCGCCGACGCCTTGCCGAAGGCGGTCTGCCGATGGACCTGTTCCTGGAGCGGGTCAAGGCGGGCTCCGTCGCGCGGGTGCCGGGCACGGCGGTGTTCCTGACCAGCAACGCGCGTGGGTTGCCGCCGTCGCTTCTGCACAACCTGAAGCACAATAAGGTGCTGCACGAGCGGGTCGTGTTGATGACCGTGGAAACCGAGGACGTTCCCTACGTCCCGGAGGTGAACCGGTTCAAGGTCACGCCGTACACAGCGGGGTTCTTCCGGGTGATCGCGCATTATGGCTTTATGGACGAGCCAAACATTCCGACAGCGCTGCGCGACCGGCGGATTCCGGGGCTGCCCTTCGACCCGATGGACACCACCTACTTCGTCAGCCGCGAGACACTCATCGCCTCACCCCAGCCGGACCTGCCGCGCTGGCAGGAATTGATCTTCATCGCGCTGTCGAAGATGTCGGGCAGCGCCTCGGAGTATTTCTGCATCCCCCCGGGGCGGGTGGTGGAATTGGGTATGCAAATCGAAATTTGAATACATTTATCGTCGCCTCTCCCGGCGAACAAAAATGGACTGACTGGATGCTTATCCGGCACCCTCTTTCGATAAAATTGCTTCAATAATGGCTTTTCAAGCAGTTTCCATTATCACAATGAAGGCGAGTGGCCGGTTCTGGCGACCGGCGGCCCTGCGGCTCCACCGCAGCCCGGATTTGAGACACCCGACTGTGTTTGTTTAGGCGGCCAAGGGTAATTCGGCGGCGGCTGGGCCATCAACCCGAAGTTGGTCAGCCCACACCTGGGCTGAGGGACGATGGCCGTGCCCGGCAACCAGCCAAGGCATCATTGGCCACCTTGCGCGCTGCGGAGAACGGGTGACTGTTCCGCTATTGCGCGGAACCGCTGCCGTTCTCCCCGCCCGCTGCGCGCTCATTCCTGAGCTGGCCAAGGCGCTCGACCTGCCCCAGCGAGGTGAGGTGGCGGTAGATCAGGTCCAGGTAGCCCTTCGTGCGCAGTTCGAGGAAGCGCTGGTCGGACAGGCTGTTCAGCCGCTCCTCGTTGACGGCGTAGACGCCCGTTATGGTGCGGACGCCGCCATCGTCGTGCAGTTGCAGGTTCAACGGCGCGAACATGTTGAGCTGCTTGAGATGCGCGCAGAACTCCCCGGTCAGCGACTCCATCTGGTGAAGCTCGCCGAGGTAGCGCTTGACGTGCTCCAGCGGTTCGGCCGGCTGCCCGTCCTCGGTGAACAGCGCCTGCCCCTCGCTGTCGCTGAGCAGGCCGCTTTCCTCGTCGACGCAGATGGTGAACACCAACGCGTCGTCGGTGTTGGCGAGGGTGAAGGGATAACGGCGGACGATCGCCGGGATGTAGGGCGCCCGCCACGCGCCGGCCGCGTCGACGAACAGGTTTCGGCCGGGCTCCAGCCCCAGCAGCACAACCGGGCGGAACTCGTCCAGGTCCTTGTTCTCGACGAACACGATGGCGTAGGTCGCCGCCGCCGGCCGGAACTCGTGAGCCATGATGGATGCAACGTGCGACTGGCCCGCGAAAGCGAAGCTGTCCAACGGGACGATCTTCTTGTCGCGGTGGCGTTCGGCCGTCACCGGTACGACGGTCTTGAACATCTTCAAAGCTCCTTGTTTGCCAGCGATGGGGATTGCCGGGCGCCGCCTTCCGAGACCGGCGCCGGGGCGGCGGGGGTCAGCAGGTCCTGCAGGCGGGCGGTGCTGCCGGCGCGCTGCTCCCAGCCCTGCAGCCCGTCGGCCACGGCCTGGCGCAGCGTCGCCAGATCCTGCGCCGGCACGGCGTCGGGCAGCGGGTCGACGCCGGCCGACACCATGACGCGCGCGTAGGCGTTCTGCAGGTCGGCGAACACCAGATCGCGCCGCAGGTCCGACACCAGCGCCG
>NZ_JBPXMQ020000035.1:0-65225 GCF_053470405.2 Azospirillum mesophilum | reverse complement strand
GCGCGTTCGCGGACTTCAGGAGCGTATTTGCGTGATGCCGCTTTCGTCATGATGACCCCAGTCTCTCAAGAAACGGGGCCTCCGGGAAACCCGGCACGGTTCACCTTGATGAGACGCTATTGCTTGGGACGCAGGCATCCTAAGCCTGCGTCAGCTTTTCGAGTTCCAGGCGCACCAGTGTGATCAACTGATCAACCTTGCGAATGTTGCCGCCTGCATAGGCCAACGTTAGCAGCGTGAGCAGGTGCACTTGACGTTGGCGCATAAATAGTCGGAAGCTGGCAAAGTCGTGGACTTGGCGGATATAGAACGCACCAAGGACGGCATCGCGGCCGCCCGAGCTCGCGGCAAACGCCCGGGGCGGCAGCCGGTTGACATGGATAAAGTCAAGGCGGCGCTGAAGCTGGTGGAAGCCGGCCTGTCACCGACGAGGTCGCCAAGCAGCTGGGGCTGGGGCGGTCGACTGTTTATCGGGAAATGAGCTTGGCCGGGGTCGGGCGGCCACCGATTTCAACCTGACCAGCATCATGTCGGCTGGCCATCGAACTACGTTCCTGGTCCGTTCGACCTTAGCGTTGTTTCCCGAACAAATGTCGCGATGTCCTCTTAACCTGGGATAAGGCACCACCGCAGCACGGACGCAGGATCTCCCGGTCTTTGCCCTTATTCGCCGACAAGAACCGGGAGGCCCCCATGATCAAGCATATCCTCGTTCCGGTCGGCGGCCTTCCCACCGACGCGGCGTTGCTGGAGGAGGTCTTCGCGTTGGCGCGCCCCTACTCCGCGCATGTCGAGGTCCTGCACATCCGGCGCGATCCGCGCAACGACCTGCCTCTGTACGGCGAGGGCTTTTCGGCCGAAATCCTTCAGGAGGTCGTCGACGAGGCCGAGCGCAACGCGCGGAAGACCGCGGCGGCAGCCCGCCGGATGTTTGACGACGCGGTGGCCGACGCCTCGCTGGTCGTGATGGACAGGCCTGAGGCGGACGGATCCGCCGAGGGGAAGGGCGTTACGGCCTCCTGGCACGAGGTGACCGGCCCGACCGCCCGAACCCTGGCGGCGCGGGCCCGCTTCGCCGACCTGACGATGCTCGCCCGCTCGGCCGGGGAGGCGCTGGACCTGGAGGTCGTGCAGGGCGCCCTGTTTGAGTCGGGCCGTCCCGTGCTGCTGGCCAGCGGTGCCATGGAGCGGCTGGACAGCATCGCCATCGCCTGGAACGGCAGCCTTTCCTCGGTGCGCGCGGTGGCCGGCGCCATGGGCTTCATCACCCGGGCGCGCACGGTCTCCATCCTGGTTGCGGACGAAGGCCCCATGGACGCCGTGGTCGGCGTGCTGGGTGGACAAGCGCAGCCACTGCCGGAACGGCTGGTCGACCATCTCGCCTGGCATGGCGTTCACGCCATCATCCGCCACGTCGGACGGAAGAGCCGGCCGGTCGGCACGGCCCTGGCCGAGGCGGCGCGCGACCTGAACGCCGGGTTGTTGGTCATGGGCGGGTACGGGCACAGTCGGATGCGGGAGGTCGTGCTGAGCGGCGCCACGCGCCATATGCTGACGCACCCGATCGACTGCGCGGTGCTGCTGGCGCATTGACCAGCCGGACCGGGTGCAGCGATGACGCCCAGCGACACCCCCCGCTGTTCCGCCACCCCGACGGGTTCGGTGGTGGCGGTGCGCGGTTCCGTCCTCGACATCGTCTTTCCCGCGGAGACCTTGCCGTTGCTTCATGAAGCCGTCGACATTCTCTGGGACCGGCCGGAGCGGCTGATCGCGGAGGTGCAACTGCACCGCGACGACCGGACGGTGCGCGCCATCGCGCTGCAGGACACCTCCGGGCTCGCGCGCGGCACGCCGGCGCGGCGGCTGGGGGAGCCGCTGACGGCGCCGGTGGGCGACGCCGTGCTCGGCCGCCTGCTCGACGTCATGGGGGCGACGCGGGACGGCGGGCCGCCGCTGCCGGCCGGCGTGCCGCGGCGGCCGATCCACCGCGCGGCCCCCTCGCTGTCCGACCACAACCCGACGCGGGAACCGTTCGAGACCGGCATCAAGGTGATCGACCTGCTGGCCCCGCTGGCGCGCGGCGGCAAGGCGGCGATGTTCGGCGGGGCGGGCGTCGGCAAGACCGTGCTGGTCATGGAGCTGATCCGCGGCATGGTGGAGCGCTACACCGGCATCTCCGTCTTCGCCGGTGTCGGCGAGCGGTCCCGCGAGGGCCAGGAGCTGTGGGAGGAGATGAGCCGCTCCGGCATGCTGGGCCGCACGGCGCTCGTCTTCGGCCAGATGAACGAGCCGCCGGGGGCGCGCTGGCGGGTCGGCCTGACGGCGTTGACCATCGCCGAGCATTTCCGGGACGTGGCCCGGCGCGACGTCCTGCTGCTGATGGACAACGTCTTCCGCTTCGTACAGGCGGGGGCGGAGGTGTCCGGCCTGCTCGGCCGGCTGCCGTCGCGCGTCGGGTACCAGCCGACGCTCGCCGGCGAGATCGCCGAATTGGAGGAGCGCATCGCCTCCACGCGCGGTGCCGTGGTGACCGCGATCCAGGCCGTCTACGTCCCGGCCGACGACTTCACCGATCCGGCGGTGGCGGAGTTGTTCAGCCACCTGGACAGCTCCATCGTGCTGTCGCGCGGCATGGCGGCGGAGGGGCTGTACCCCGCGGTCGATCCGCTCGCCTCCGGCTCCAACCTGCTCGACCCCATGGTGGTGGGGGAGGAGCATTACCGGCTTGCCGAGGAGGTGCGGGGCGCCATCGCCCATTACCGGGAGCTTCAGGACGTCATCGCGCTGCTCGGCATTGAGGAACTGAGCGCCGCCGACCGCCGGGCCGTCAAGCGGGCCCGGCGCCTGCAACGCTTCCTGACGCAGCCCTTTCTGGTGACCGAAAGCTTCACCGGCCACGCCGGAGTCAGCGTGCCGCTGGCCGAGACGCTGAAAGGCTGCCGCGCGATCCTGGAGGGGGCGGGCGACGATTGGGCTGAATCTTCCTTCTACATGACCGGCACGCTGGATCAGGCGAAGGCGCGCGAAACGGCGGGGTCCGCCGGAGGAGGAGCGGCGCATGAGGCCTGACCGCCTGTCGCTCGTCATCACCACCCCCACCGCGGTGGCCGCGACCGCGGACGATGTCCGCCACCTGCGGGCGGAGGACGACGCCGGCGCCTTCGGCATCCTGCCGGGCCACGCCGACCTGCTGACGGCGCTTGAAATCTCCGTGGTCAACTGGCGCGGCGCGGACGGGCGGGAGCGGCACTGCGCGGTGCGCGGCGGCGTGCTGACGGTCGCCGACGGCGCGCGCGTCTCCATCGCCACGCGGGAGGCCGTGGTCGGCGACGACCTGGAGGCGCTGGAGCGCAACGTGCTGACCCGCTTCCGCAGCGCCTGTGCCGAGGAGGAGGAGGCCCGCGCCGGAGCCCGGCGCCTGCATGTGGCCGCCGTTCGCCACATCCTCGCCTACCTGCGGCCGGATCGCCGAACGACCGGGCGCCGCCGCGCGCCGCAGGACGGCGCGGGAGGGGCCGAATGATCCGGCCGGACGACGACGGCAACCGGGCAGCCCCGATGGCGGATCCCGTCCGTCGTACGCGCGAGCGGCGCGACCGCCGGGCGCGGGAGGGGGAACGGCCGGCCGGCCGAAACCTCGCGCTGATCGGGGCGCTCGGCTGGCTCGTGGTCGTGCCGACGCTGCTCGGGCTTCTCGCCGGCCGCTGGTTCGACCGGATGGCCGGCAGCGGGATTTTCTGGACGGCGTCGCTGATCGTCGCCGGGGTGGCGCTGGGCGGCTGGTTGGCCTGGAAACGCATCGAGCAGGAGCGTTGACCCATGCCGACGGTGCCGTCCCTTCTTCCCACGGGGCTCGGGATCCTGGCCGGCGCCGCGCTGGGGGCAGCCTTCTTCCACACCCTTGCCGTCGCCACGCGGCTGATGCTGTCCGGACGTGTCCGGCGCGCGCTGCCGCTGCACGCGCTGCGACTGGGCGGGGTGGCGGCGGTCTTCACCCTGACGGCGATCCACGCCGGAGCGCCGGCCCTGCTGGGCCTGCTCGCCGGGTTCCATCTGTCGAGGGGGGCCGCGGTGCGGCGGCTGGGAAAGGCGCCATGACGGACTCGCCGCTCACCGCCCCGGTCGTTTTCACGGTCGGCCCCGTGCCGGTGACGCTGCCGGTGGTCACCAACTGGGCGCTGATGGCGGCGATGACCGCCGTGGCGGCGCTGGCGACGCGGCGGCTGCGGGTGGAACGGCCGGGGCGCCTCCAGACCGTGCTGGAGCTGCTGGTGCAGACCCTGCTCCGCCAGCTCGGGGAGACCATGCAGGGGGACGCCACGCCGTTCCTGCCGCTGCTCGGCACCCTGTTCCTGTATCTGGCGGTCGCCAACCTGTCCGGCCTGTTGCCGGGGGTGAAGGCCCCGACCGCCTTCATCGAGACCGCCGCGGCTCTCGCCCTGATCGTCCTGCTCGCAAGCCAGGCTTTCGGCATTCGGGCGCGCGGGCTCGGCCCCTACCTGAAGGGTTTCGCCAAGCCGTCTCCCCTCCTTCTGCCGCTGAATCTCCTGTCGGAGCTGACGCGGGCCTTCTCGCTGTCGGTCCGCCTGTTCGGCAACGTGATGAGCGGGGAGTTCGTCATCGGCATCGTCCTGACGCTGGCCGGCCTGTTCGTGCCGGTGCCGCTGATGGCGCTGGAGGCGCTGCTGGGCCTCGTCCAGGCCTACATCTTCACCATCCTTGCCGCGGTCTTCATCGGCGGCGCGGTCGGCACCATCGAGAAGAGGTAACCATGGACATCCACGCCATCAGCATCCTCGGCGCGGTGGTCGCCGTGTCGGTCGGGGCCATCGGCCCGGCACTCGCCGAAGGCCGGGCGGTCGCCGCCGCCATGGAGGCCATCGCCCGCCAGCCCGAGGCCGCCAACACCCTGTCGCGCACGCTGTTCGTCGGTCTCGCGATGATCGAGACCATGGCGATCTATTGCCTGGTGGTGGCGCTTCTCCTGCTGTTCGCCAACCCGTTCGCCTGAGGGGCCGGCCATGCACCTCGACGGCTGGACGCTGCTGCTTCAGGCCATCAACTTCCTGGTACTGATGTGGCTGCTCCGCCATTTCCTGTACCGGCCGGTTCTGGCCGTGATCGCGGAGCGGCAAGCCGCGACGGAGCGCGTCCGCGCCGAGGCGGAGGCCGCGCGCGGCGACGCCGACCGGCTCCGCCACGGGCTGGAGTCCGACCGGGCCGGCCTCGCTGCCGAGCGCGACCGGCTGCTCGCCGACGCCCGCGCCCAGGCGGAGGCCGAGCGTGCCGCCCTGATCGAAACGGCGCGCACGGAGGTCGACCGCCTGCTCGCCGACGGACGGGCGACGCTGGAGGAGGAGCGCCGGCAGGCGCTGGCCGGCCTGCGCGGCCACACCGCGGCGCTCGGCACGGCGGTGGCGCAGCGGCTTCTCGCCATGGTGGCCCACGAGGTGGCGGTGGACGGGGCGATGAGCCTCCCCTTTCTCGCCGCGGCCTGCCGCAGCGTCGAGGCCCTGCCGGAGCCGCAGCGCCGCGCGCTGGCGGCGAACGACGACCCGGTGCCCGTGCGCCTCGTCGGTGCGGGTCCATTGCCGGAGACGGACGTCGGGCGGTGTCGGAACCGGCTGGCGGCGGCGCTCGGCCGGACGGTGGCGCTGACCGTCGTTGAGGATCCGAACCTTCTCGCCGGGGTCGAATTGCGCTTCCCGCACACCGTGCTGCGCCATTCCTGGAAACAGGCGCTCGCCGACGCCGTGGAGGAACTGACCACCCGGGACGAAGCCGATGACGACGCTGAACGACGCGCTTGACGCCTGGATCCCCCGGGCGATGCAGCGGCTGGTCGGAGCCGTGCCGCAGCCGAGCTTCGAATCCGTGGGCCGGATCGAAGCGGTGGGCGACGGCATCGCCCGCGTCTCGGGCTTGCCGGACACGCGGGCGGGCGAGCTGCTGCTGTTCCCCGGCGGCGTCGCCGGACTCGCCGTGGACCTCGACGCCGAGATCGGCTGCGTCCTGCTGGGCGACAGCCCCGCGCTGGCGTCGGGCGCGCCGGTGCATGGCACCGGGTCCGTGCTGCGCGTGCCGGTGGGCGACGGGGTGATGGGCCGCGTGCTCGATCCGCTCGGCAACCCGCTGGACGGCGGCCCGCCCGTCGCAGCGGAGCGGCGGGAGCCGGTCGAGCGCCCTGCCCCGTCCATCGCGGAACGGGCCGCCGTGTCGGAACCGCTGCTGACCGGCACCGCCATCATCGACGCCATGTTTCCCATCGGCCGTGGTCAGCGCGAACTGCTGATCGGCGACCGCGCGACCGGCAAGACGGCGATCGCCGTGGACGCCATCCTGAACCAGCGCAGCGGCGACGTCCGGTGCGTCTACGCCGCCATCGGCCAGAAGTCCTCCACCGTGCGCGCGGTGATGGAGGCCCTGCGCCGCGGGGGTGCCGCCGACCGCACGCTGGTCGTGGTGGCCGGCGCCGGCACGCCGCCCGGCCTGCAATGGCTGGCCCCCTTCGCCGCCGTCACCATGGCCGAGCATTTCCGCGACCGTGGCCAGCACGCGCTGGTGGTCATCGACGACCTGACCAAGCATGCCTCCGTGCATCGGCAACTGTCGTTGCTGCTGCGCCGCCCGCCGGGTCGGGAGGCCTATCCGGGCGACGTCTTCCACCTCCACGCCCGCCTGCTGGAGCGCGCCGCCAAGCTGGCGCCGGGCAAGGGCGGCGGGTCGCTGACGGCGCTTCCCATTGCGGAGACGCAGGCCGGCAACCTGTCCGCCTACATCCCGACCAACCTCATCTCCATCACCGACGGTCAGGTCACGCTGGACGCCAAGCTGTTCCAGGAAGGGCAGAAGCCGGCGGTGGACGTGGGGCGCAGCGTGTCCCGGGTGGGCGGCCGGGCGCAGCCGGCGCCCGTGCGCGGGCTGGCCAAGCCCTTGCGGCTCGACTACGCGCAGTTCCTGGAGCTGGAGGTCTTCACCCGCTTCGGCGGCATGGTGGACGAGAAGACGCGCAAGGCCGTGGCACACGGGCAACGCGTGCGGGCGCTGCTGGCCCAGCGCCATCTGGCGCCGCAGCCGCTGGCGCTGCAGGTGGCGCAACTCCTGGCGCTGGCGGACGGCACGCTCGACCGCGTGCCGGTGAACGCGATGCCGCGGTTCCGGGCCGCGCTGGCCGCCCTGCTGGAGGGGCGCGGGGCGGAGCTGGGCGCGCGCTTCGCCACCGAGGATTTGGACGAATCCACGCGGACCGACCTGCGCTCCCTCGCGGCGGAGGCCGCGCAGACCGCCGGTCTTTCCGACGAACCGGGAGAGGCGTGATGGCCGGGCGGCTGTCCGACGCGGAATCGCGCCGCGCCAGCATCGCGGAACTGGGGGCGGTGACCGACGCCATGCGCTCCCTCGCCGCCGTGCGGCTCCAGCAGGCCACGTCCATGCTGGACGGCACGCGCGCCTACGCCGGCGTGATCGCCGACGCGCTGGCCCGCGCGCTTCCCCTCCTCGGCGCCAAGGCGGTCCGTTGGCCGGCGGAGGAGCGGGGGAACGCCGCCGTCCTGCTGTTCGCGCCGGAGCACGGCTTCGTCGGCGCCTTCACCGACCGGCTGGCGGAGGCGGCGCTCTCCCTTCCCGGCCCCCGGGCGCTGTGGGTGGTGGGCAGCCGGGGCGCCGCCCTGTTGGAGGACGCCGGGAAAGCGCCCGCCTGGTCGGCGGCCATGGCGACCCACACCGACGCCGTCACGGCCACGGTGCACCGCGTCGCCGAGGCGCTTTACCGCGTGGCGGCGGACGGACGGCTGGACCGGATGGACATCGTCTACGGCCGGGCGGAGCCGGGCGCGCCCCCCGTGGTGGTGCGCGAGCCGCTCCTGCCGCTCGACCTCACGCGGTTCCGCAGCGCGAACGGTGGGGAGCGGCCCCTGACCAACCTGCCGCCGCCCCGGCTGGTGGCGCGGCTGGTGGACGAGTACGTCTTCGCGCTGCTGGCGCAGGCGGCCTTGGAGAGCTTCGCGGCGGAGAACGCGGCGCGGCTTGCCGTGATGATGGCGGCGCACCGGAACATCGAAGGCACGCTGGAGGACCTGACCGGCGAGATCCGCCGCCTGTGGCAGGAACAGATCACCACGGAACTGATCGAACTCGCTTCCGGAAGCGAAGCGCTCCGCGCCGGGATTGCCGGCACGGTCCGCATGCGCCACTCAGGAGTGTGGTAGCGTGCGGCGTTGGTGCAGAACTCGGCACACTGACGGATTCCGCCCAGAGGCGATGGTGATCAGGCGAGTTTTCGGGAACTTGGTTTGGTGACGTCATGTCGCCAAGGCTGAACTCGGGCCAAGCGGCCTCTGACAAGCCCGGCGGGCATCGGCTTGCTCCCGCTCACCGTGATGGGGCGTCGACGAGGACGGCGTGGACGCCCCTTGTCGCGCCATGGCGTCGCCCATCTCGGCCAACTCGGTAAGCCGTGCCCAATCGAGCACGCGCAGCCGCCCCTTCGCAAAGGACAGCAGCCCGGCCGTGCGCATTTCCTTGAGCGTTCGGCACACATGGACCGGTGTCAGGCCCGTGGCGTCGGCGATGAGAACCTGACTGATCGGCAGCGCCACGCCCGGCATGTCCGATGCCGGCACGTCCGACGCGGTCTTTCGCCGTTGCCGGGTGTAGAGGGCGATGAGAAGCCGGGCGATCCGCTCCGTCGCCGTGCACGTGCCAAGCCCGCCGAGCAACCGCCAATCGGAGATCGTCTCGGCGGCGAGCAGGGAGGTCATCCGCAAGGCAACGTTCGGCGCCTGCTGGCAAAACCGCATCAAGGCGTGACGCGGCATTGGACACACGGTCAGATCGGTGAGCGCTTCGACCGTGCAGGGCATGCCCCCATCGGGCGCGGTTTCGAAACCGATCAGGTTGCCCGGCATGACGAAGCGCAACACCTGGCGGCGCCCATTCTCGTGCATCGTGGACGCCAGCGCCCAGCCGCGGCGGACAATGTGGACCATCTCATTCTCGTCACCCTCCATGAACACGCAGGCGCCGGCATGAATGGTGCGGTCGGGGCGCTTGAGGGTGGCCCACCCGGACAACTGCTGGTCCGTGACGCTCGCACACAGCCCGTCGTCTCGGAGCGGGCACGCTTGGCAGTCTGGGCGCATCGCAGCCTCCCCAACCGGAACTCATTGCGAAAGGCTTGGCCGCTCCGACGGAAGCAACCGAGCCTGGGTCATGGCATCGAGAAAAGCGGACAGGATGACATGGGGGGCTGCCGGGCCGCCCGGCGCCTCTTGGGCCGCCTCGAAAACGCCGGACATGGTACAAGCAATGGCCAGCTTCGTAGCGATCCCGAGGGGCGTGTGTGCCGGCGTGCAGACGAGTGAGCGCAGCACATTCCGGCAGCGGGCGTCCATGGAATGGTCCGGCGCGACGCTTTCATCGGCTCCGACGCGGGGCATTGCCCCGGCCTGCTTCACCTCCTGCAACTGCTGATGCAGAATCAGCAGGTCGTGGTCGCGATGCCTGCCGCTTGCCAAAGCCGCGGCTATCGCGCTCAAGAGTTCGGCGTTGAGGTGGTCGGCTTTGGCAAAAGCACAAGCTGACGTCATAGCCGCCTCCTGGAGCAATGCGCAGGCCTGCCCTTGAGCAGCGCCATCATCGGGGGGAAATATCGGCACACCAAGCATGATTATGCGCAATTTTCGACATTTATTATCACATAAATTCGTTTCTATCACAATTCATCATGGCGGTGCGCAATGTATTGATCTGGATCAGTTGCCGGGTTGAATATACCAAAGATAGTGCCCATTACCAATAAGAATGGTAATTTTCTGATGGTGTATATCGGTGCGCTTCATGCAACCGCGCGTTCACCAGAATTCTGGACGTTCCTTGCCTGATGTCTCTCTCCAGATGCGGCATTCTGTGGTATTTACTACGCGCGTTCCATGTCTGTGAACACAGGAAGGACACGGCATCTCGGGAGATTTGCGACAATGTCGTCAAAGCCCTGTAGGGCGGGATATGGAAATCTTGCCGAACACTCCTTCGAACACCCCGCGTCCCCATCGGCTCGGCACGGCGGAACATCAGCCGCCACCTCCTCGGCGTCGTGATCACCGCCTTGGCGGCCATAGCCATCATCGCCGTGGGAATGGTCGCCTGGAGCATGACGACCCAGCGGCGGTTCACCGACGCCGAGATGGCCATAACGGTGCGCGCCATCGCCGCGGCGATGGCGGTGGACGGCGATCCGGAGCGGCTCTACCGCGTCGCGCAGATGGTCAAGGCCAAGCATCCCTATCGCCGTCTCGCTCGGGCTGATCGTCAACGAGTTCATCACCAACAGCGTCAAGCATGCCTTCCTGCAAGGAGCGGGGACGATCACCCTCGCCGTGCTCGTGCCGCAGCCCGACCAGATCCGCTTGACGCTGGCCGACGACGGCGTCGGCCTGCCGTCGGAGCGGACACGGTCCTCCGGCCTGCAGTCGATCGCGATGCTGGCCGAGAGCAAGTGGGGGCGGAGCCGGAATGGACAACCGGCCCGGGAACCAGTTTGCGGCTGATCCTTCACACGGGAGGCGCAGGGCGAACCGAATGAGGTTGGGTCTTTCCAACCTGGGTTAAGGCTGATCGGGCTCAACCCGGCCAGAGTGGAGTTCTGTCCCCGCGATCAGCGAGGATGCCATGCTGATGCCATTGAAGACTGCATCGGATTGAGCGGCTTGACCCGGGAGGAGATCGAGGCTGCGGCCGAGCATGAGCATCTGCCGGAGATCGTCGTCGTGATCGAGCTGATCGCCGCCCACAGCAAGACGTGCTCACCGTCGTGCTCGAACACCATTCGAACCGCGCGCTCGCGGACTTCAAGGGCGTATTCGGGTGATAGCGGTATCGTCATGATGACCCCAGTCTTTCGGACGATGGGGCCTCCGGGGAAACCCGGGGCGGTTCAGCGGGGTACAATCCTTCGAAGTGGACGCTTATCCGGTCTCCGACAGCCCGCGCAGGATGGGCAGCGGAATGCCGCGCTGCTCCTCGGCCGCCTTTTGGACGGCGCCCCAGTCCACCCGTGATGCCGCACGGCCCGCGGCGCGGGTGACGGCCTCTTCAAGCTTCGGAAACGCGGGCGGGTCGAAGCGGCCCGTGGTCTCCAGGGAATCGGCCTGCTGGGCCGTCAGGTGCACTTCGATGTACAGGGTGTCGCCGAGCCAGCCGAGTTTCACCGGCTCGTCCACGACGCGAACCGGGGTGCCGACGGGCACCGCTTGGTACAGGCGCTCGATATCCGGGTTGTGCAGACGGAAGCAGCCATGGCTCACCCGCCGCCCGACACCGTAGGGTTTGTTGGTCCCGTGGATGATGATGCCGGGCCAGTCCAGGTACAGCGCCTTGGAGCCCAGCGGGTTGTCCGGCCCCGGCGGAACGAAGGACGGCAGGTCAGGATCCTCCTCCCGCATGCGCGCGGTGGGCATCCATGGCGGGTCGACACGCTTGGCCCGGACATGGGTGGAGCCGGTCCGCAGGTTGGCGGCCTCGGCCCCGATGCCTACCGGAACGCTGGCCGGCGGCTTCCCATTTGCGAAGTGATAGAGGCGCTGCTCCGCCAGATTGATGACGATGCCGGTGCGCGGCCCGGATGGCAGGATGTGCGCCGTCGGCAGCACCACCAGCGCCCCGTCGCCCGGCAGCCACGGGTCGATGGTCGGATTTGCCATGATGATTTCGGTGTAGCCCAGATCGTTGTCGATGGCGATGTCGGCCAGCGTGTCGGCCGCCCTGGCAAAGACGATGCCGAAGGGTAACGGTCCGATGATGTCGGCCGCCGCCGCCGGCGCCGGGGCAAAGGCCAGGGCCGCCAGAAGCGCGGGGAGAACCACCATCGGACGGAGCAGGACGGCAGCGCCCACGGCGACCTACGAACGAGTCTTCCGTTGGCTGCGGCTGAACATGCGATCCGCCTTTTCGTTCGCCGCCCTGGCGTCCGCCGCCGCGGCGCGCGCCTGTTCGGCCGACTGCTGAGCGGCGTTGGCGGCCCGCGTCGCCTCGGCCTTCGCGTCATTGGCCGTGGCTTGCGTCTGGGTCAGAAGGGCGCGGTCTTCCGCGCTCAACCCGGAGCAGGCGGTCGCGAGCAGGGCGCCCAGAAGGACGATGGATGCGTTGCGCAAGGACATGGCCATGACTTTCTCCTGTCGTGGAGCCAAGAGCGGGGTGACGGGCCAGAGCGCCGGATGTCCCGTGCAGGGGGCCGTGCAGGGGCCGTGCAGGAGGGCCCGCCCTGCCCCCCGGCCGCTCACCCGGCATGCTGGCCGCCGGCATGCTGACCGTCGGCATGCTGACCGTCGAGCATCGACGGGGGCTCGGCCGCGGGCATTAACCTGTGTAAAGACGGAGCATACCGCGCAACGCCGGTCGGGACGCGCCCGCCACGAACAGGCCCGCAGCCGGACCAGCCAGCAAGAGCCATGATTAACCTGAATTAAGGCGCCGGTTCCAACGACGCTTATGCTTCTGCTTTGCGGTTCCGATTGGTCAGCCGGCCCAACCAGCCGATCCAATGGGCGGGCGCGGAGCACCAACACGAGGGAGGGGAACTTTCATGGGGGGCCTCTGCCTGATCACCGGCGGGAGCGGGTTTCTGGGCGTGAACCTTGCGCGGCACCTGCTCCAACGCGGGTGGACCGTACGATGCCTGGACATCGCGCCGTTCGATTATCCGGAGCGGCCTCGGGTCGAGGCGCTGCAGGGCGACATTCGGGACCGTGCGGTGATGGAACGGGCGGTTTCCGGTGCCGATGTCGTCGTCCATTGCGCCGCCGCCCTGCCCCTGTACGACCGGGCGGCCATCGAGTCCACCGACGTGTATGGAACGGCCGTTGCGCTGGACTGCGCGTCGAAGGCGTCGTGCCCGCGCTTCGTCCACATCTCCTCCACGGCGGTCTACGGCATCCCGGACCACCATCCCATCACGGAGACCGACCGTTGCCAAGGCGTCGGCCCCTACGGCGAGGCCAAAATCCGCGCCGAGGATCTGTGCCGCCGCTATCGGGACGAGGGGCTGTGCGTTTCGGTCCTCCGCCCGAAGAGCTTCATCGGCCCCGAACGGCTCGGCGTCTTTGCCATCCTTTACGAATGGGCCTATGAGGGCCGGAACTTTCCCGTGCTGGGGGCCGGGAACAACCACTACCAGCTCCTCGACGTCGAGGACCTCTGCCGCGCCATTCATCGGTGCGCCACCGGCGACCGGGAGTTGGTCAACGACACCTTCAACGTCGGCGCCAAGGAGTTCGGCACCATCCGGGAGGACTTCCAGGCGGTGCTCGACCGCGCCGGCCACGGCAAGCGCATCGTGAGCCTTCCGGAGGGGCCCGGCGTCCTGATCCTCAAGGCGTTGGAGCGTCTCCACCTCTCGCCGCTCTACCAGTGGGTCTATGAGACGGTGACCGAGGACAGCTTCGTCTCCATCGAGCGCATCGAGCAGCGGCTGGGTTTCACGCCGGTCTTTTCGAACCGCGACGCGCTGCTCCGGAACTACGACTGGTACGTCGCCAACCGCGACCGGTTCCGCGGCGGCACCGGCGTGTCGCACAGGTCCCTGTGGAACCAGGGCGCGCTGCGCCTCGCCCGTCATTTCTTCTAAGGACGCGAACCATGCCGACCGCCCCGCCCCCCTCCGGTCCGCCTCCGCCAGCCCGGATTTCGGTAAACGCCGAAGAACTGAGGGCCGCCGACCGGACGGTGCCGTTGGTCGTGGACCTGGACGGAACCCTGGTCACGGGCGACCTGCTTCTGGACTGCGCGCGGACCCTGGCGCGGACATCGCCGGCACGCTTGCTGATGCTGCCGGTCTGGCTGGCGCACGGGAAGGCCTGGGTCAAGCGCCGGCTGGCCGAGGAAGCGATGCCGCCGGCCCAGACCCTGCCCTACCGGCAAAATCTGCTGAAGCACCTGGAGGCCGAAAAGCGCCGGGGCGTGCCGCTGGTCCTGGCCACGGCCGCCGACGCCCGCGTCGCCGAGGCCGTCGCCCGGCACACCGGCCTGTTCGACCGCCTGCTGGCGAGCGACGGTGTCACCAACCTGACGCCGGAGCGCAAGCGGGATCGGCTGGTCGCGGGATTCGGACGCGGGGGCTTCGACTACATCGGCGCCAGCGCGGACGATCTCCCGGTCTGGCGGGCGGCCCGCAAGGCGCTGCTGGTGCAACCGGACGCCGATGCCACGCCGGCGGTGGCCGACGACGCCGATGTGGAACGGATCTTCGGCACGGCGTCGGGCAGCGCCCGCCACCATCTGTCCGCCCTGCGTCCGCTGCAATGGTTCAAGAACGGTCTGGTGTTCGTTCCAATGGCTGCGGCGCACCGGCTGCTCGACGTCGAGGCGCTGTCGCATTCCCTCCTGGCCTTCGCCGCCTTCTGCCTGTGCGCGTCGAGCGGCTATCTGCTGAACGACCTGCTCGACCTGCCCGCCGACCGGCGGCACCCGCACAAGCGAAACCGCCCGCTGGCGTCCGGGCGCCTGCCCGTATCGCGCGCCGTCCTGATGATCCCTGGCCTGCTGGCCGGGACCCTGGGGCTGGCCGCGCTGCTGCCGCCGGCCTTTGCCGGCCTGCTCGTGCTCTACTTCGCGCTGTCCGTCACCTATTCCCTGCGCCTCAAGCGGATCGCCATCCTCGACGTGCTGCTGCTGGCCGGGCTGTACGGGTTGCGCGTGCTGGCGGGATCCGCAGCCACCGGCATCGTGGCGTCCGCCTGGCTTCTGACCTTCAGCATGTTCCTGTTCCTCAGCCTCGCGCTGGTCAAGCGCTACGCCGAGTTGATGGTCATGCGCGCCATCGACGGCGGCAACGCCCATGCCCGCGCCTACCTGCTGGAGGACGCCGAGCTGTTGGCGGCGCTGGGCTGCGCCAGCGGCTACATCAGCGTCCTGGTGCTGGGCATCTACGCGAGCACGGACATGCCGCTGCGCTCCCCGGACCAATGGCTGACGACGGGGGCCGTCTGTCCCCTGCTGCTCTACTGGATCAGCCACGTCTGGCTGATCGCCCACCGCGGCCGGATGCGCGACGACCCGCTGGTCTTCGCGCTCAAGGATCCGGTCAGCCAAATCATCCTGGTACTGATGGGCGGCGTGCTCGCCGTCATCGCCTTGTCGTGAGGCCGGGCATGGTGTTTCAAAAGCGTTGTTCTTCCTGGCTGCCCCTGGTCCTTCTCCTCCTCGCGCTTCGGGCGGCTGCGGCCGAGGACGGCGCCGTTCCGCTGCCCGCCGCCGACGACCGGCCGGGCCGAAGCGCGCCGGAAGCGGCCCGGACGGTCATCGACCTCCAGCCAGGACGGCGCAGCCACAGGATCGCCGTCCGTGGGCGCGACGGACGCACCGGGACCGCGACGCTGGTCGAGCTGAATCCGATCATCAACCGCTGGTTCGTGCTGACGCTCGACTGGGGCGGTGCCGGCCCGCGGCGCCAGTACCATCTGGAAAACCCGGATCCGCGGGCGCAGCGCCTTCAGCTGGCCGACACGGTCCCGCAGGGTGTGGTCATTGCCAAGGGCGGGCGGCGCGTCGATTGCGACCTGTGGGGGGACGATGGGACGGCCTTGCCGCGCGCGGCCGGCAGCGGCCAGCCCTATGCGCCGCTGTGCGGAGGGCACCTGCTGCTGCGCAACGTGGTGGCCGGGCACCGCACGACCCTGGAGCGCGCGACGGATTTCCTGCGGGATCAGCTGTGGAACGGGGAGGCCGTCGTCGGTTTCGTCCGCCGCGAGTTCTTCGCCGACGCCTTCGCCGAACGGCCGGACGCGGTGCCGGCCGGGCCGGTCGTGTCCGCCGCGGAGCCGCCGGGCGCTCCTCGTCCGGCCCGGCTCGATCCGGACGCCGCCGGGCGCGCCCTGGTTCCGGGAACGCTGGGCATCGCCCTCGACGGCGCGCCGGACGGGCGGGTCCTGCCCGGCCGCTGGTACGCCGCCAGCGGCCTGCCCGGCGTCTACGCCAGCGCGATCCAGCCCCAGGGCATCGCCCCGGCGATCCTGAACGGCCAACGCGGCCGCGCCAACCCGCTCGACAGCGTGGAGGCGTCGGCGCTGGCTTATCTGGTGGCCTTCGACCTGCGGCAATTTAACCTCGACTTCGCCGTCGGCACGGACCATCCGCGTGTGGACTGGTCCCCCCGTGTGCCCGCAGGCGTCCGCGACAGCGCCTTGCCGGGGCCGGACGGCATCGGCACCATCGCCCCGCTGGTCGGCACCGGCATGGTTTCCCCGCCGCTCGCCGGGCGGACGGTCGCGACCTTCACCGGCGGCTTCAAGCGCGCCCACGGCGCCTTCCGCTACGGCGACCTCGCCCAGCGCAACCACGGCAGCCACTACGGCTTCATCGAGGCCGGCGTGGTGCTGAGCAGCCTGCAGCCGGGCCTTGCGACGCTCTACGGGCTGGACGACGGCTCGGTCCGCATGGAGACCTGGAGCGACGACAAGCTCGACCATCAAGGGGCCACCCTGCTGCCGCACATCCGCTTCGCCCGCCAGAACGGCGTGGCGCTGGTCGAGCCCGATCCGGCGACGGGCGAGCCCTCCCCCGGCGCGCTGGTGGCGCGCTGGGGTCCCGGCAACTGGTCGGGCTCCGCCGACGAGTCCCTGCGCACGCTGCGCGCCGGCGCCTGCCTGCTCGACGACGACCATGGCCGCTTCCTGGTCTACGGCTATTTCTCCAGCGCGACGCCGTCGGCGATGGCCCGCGTCTTCCAGGCCTACGGCTGCCGCTACGCCATGCTGCTGGATATGAACGCGCTGGAGCACACCTACTTGGCGCTCTACCCGCCGAAAGACGGCACCGGCGCCGCCGGGGCGGTGGTGGAGCATCTGGTCCGCGGCATGGACGAACTGGACAAGACCGCCGGCGGGCGGCTCGTTCCCCGCTTTCTCGGCTATCCGGACAACCGGGACTTCTTCACCGTTTTCCGGCGGGAGGAGCGGCCATGAAGGGGTGCGTCCGGATGGTGGTCGCGCTGCTTGCGCTTCTGGCGTCGACGTTTCTGGCGTCCACCGCGGGCGCGGAGACGCTCCGCGAGGCAAACGAGCGGCTGTTCTCGGACCTCCAGTCCGTGCACGGCCTGACCGACGCCCAGATGGCCCGCATCCGCGGCGTCTTCGCCAAATCCGGCGTCGTCGGCCAGGGCAACCCGGCGATCAGCCAGCACCCCATGACGCCGCAACAGTGCCGGGCGGCGTGGGGTGGAAGCACCCCGCGCCCCGACCCGGCCTTCCAGGCGATCTGCGGCGCGCCCTACATGGCGCCGCTCTACGATCCGACCTCGCAGAGGCCACAGGACGCCAAGGCCTGCATCGACCAGTTCGAGTTCCCCGACATCCCCTGCGACTACCCGGTCGTCTGGGTGCGCGCCGTCGAGGCCGCGGAGATCTGCGAGGCGGCGGGCAAGCGCCTCTGCGACGCCCATGAATGGGAAGGCGCCTGCGCCGGGCGGCTGGAGCCGCCGGACTACCGGTTCGACCTGGCCCGCAACGGCGGCAGCCCGAACGCGGTCATCGAGCGGCTGCGCGCCCTGCACAACCGCGCCGAGGAGGGGCGGAAAAGCTGGAGCTACGGCCCGGACTATCAGGCCGGGGTCTGCGCCGCGGCCAGCCAGAAGACGCCGGGCTGCCAGGGCGGGGGCTGGTCGGCCTGCGGCTCCAACACCTACCCCACCGGATCCTTTCCAGGCTGCCACAGTCCGCTCGGCGTCTACGACCTCAATGGCAACGCGGCCGAGCACATGAACCTGCCGCTGTCGGAGGACCAGATGGCCAGCCGGGGCAGCCGGCAGCTGGGCTACACCGAGATGAAGGGCAGCTGGTTCATCTTCGACCGCTACCGCGCCCATCCGGATTGGTGCCGCTGGCGTGCCCCCTACTGGCACGGCTCGCGGGTCATGGACCCGGCGAGCCACGCGAACTACCACCTGGGCTTCCGCTGCTGCAAGACGGTCAGCGGGCCGTAGAGGCCTCCTCGCTCGGCTCGCCGGCAGCAGCAGGAGGATCGCCGAGCGACGCGACAAGGCCGGCCGCGTCGCGGATGGGCCCTTCGCTGCTGACGATCGGGGCGAGGTCGGGGTCTTCCAGGATGTCGTAGAGCGACCGCGCTTCCCCATCGACGTAGGCCGTCGCGCTGACCAGACGCGCGCCGTGGCTGTAGTCGGCGTAGCGGGCGCCATGCACGGTGCTGAGCGGCTGGATGGGAGAGCCGTCCGGGTGCTGCCACCCGTAGATGGCGACCCGCTGCGGCATCGCCCGCAGCCGGGCGGTCAGGGTCAGGTCCTTCTTGTGGCCCGCCACGAGCCGGCCGAGCGGGGCGCCGAGCGCCCGGCGCTGCGCGCGGATCATGCCGTTGTGCCGCCACAGATAGTCGGTGGACCGCATCTGCGGGCCGGCGGGCAGGGGCTGCGGCACCAGATGCACGTCCGCCTGCGCGTAGATCGCATCGACCATCCTGGTCGTCGGCAGGATGAAGCCGAAGCGCCGGGCGATCGCCAGCGCCGGTCGCAGCCCCATCGGGACGCGCACATAGTCGGCGTCCGATCCGACCGCCAGATAGTCGGGCGTGACGCACAGCAGGACGCGCGCCGTTCCGCCCCGCGCGCGATGCCCCTCCAGCACGACGGGCTTCAGGCGGCGCAGGAACGGCGGCAGGTCGCCGGCCAGCAGCGCCGCCTCGATCACCGCGTCCCGGTCGCTGCCGGACAGGTCGGCGGCCTGCTGCGCGAACGCGCTGCCGGTGGGTCCCGAATCTCCATGCGGGGGGATGTGTTCGACGAGCGATCCCGGGCAGCCCTCTCCCGCCATCGCAGCCGGAGCCACGATTGCCGTGCACAGGAACGCCGCCATCGCGGACAAAACAGCTCTCCCGACAGACGTTCGGCGCGTCTGGGTCATTTCCACGTCCTTGGCTGATGTGCCGGGAACCTAATCGGCGGGAACCTTATCGGCGGGAACCTTATCGGCGGACAGCGGCCGGTCAACCGGCGACCGCGCGGTCACCGTATGGTCACACCAACCCCCAAAAGGCGCTGGCGTTTCACCGCGGCATGCCGGCCGACAACGCGCCCCTTTTCCCTGTGGCTTTAACTCTGGTTAAGGCGCGCCCCGTGGACGGCGCCGAAACTGGCCTCCGCATCCAAGAAAAGCGGGACCAAGGGAGGAAGGCCATCATGGACATCACATCGATCCTCGTGCCCTGCGGCAAGGACCTGCGCTCCAGCGCCGGCCTGGAAACGGCCATCGCGGTGGCCCGCCTGATGGGAGGGCGCATCACCGGCCTCCACTGCCCGACTGAACCCGCCATGCCCTGGTACGTCGCGGCACCGGTGGCCATCCCGCCGGCGCCGGACGCCCCGTCAGCCGAGGCGGAGCAGAGCGTCATCGCCCGTTGCAGCGCGGCCTGCCTGAGCTGTGACTGGATCCTGGACCAGGGCTCCCCGCCCGAGCGGCTGGCCTTCTACAGCCGCTACGCCGACCTCGTCGTGGCCGGCCGCCGCGGTGGGGATCCCAAAAGCGAAAGCGGACTGTCGCCGCGCGCGCTCGGCCAATTGGCGCTCAGCGCCAGCGCGCCGCTGCTGGTCGTCCCGCCAGGGCCGGAGGAACCGTTCCAGCCGCGGCGCGTGCTCGTCGCCTGGAACGAGCGCCGCGAGGCCGGCCGCGCCTTGCACGGCGCGCTGCCCTTCCTGCGCCGCGCCAAGGAGACCATCCTGCTCACCGTGCACCCGCCGGGGTTCGACGACGAACCCGACCGCCGTGCCCTGGCCTATCTGGACGCGCACCGCATCCGCGCGGACGCGCGGATCAACTTCGCGACGGAGTTCGAAGCCCCCGGCGCGATCCTCGCCCAGGCCCGCGCGCTGGAGGTGGATCTCCTCGTCATGGGGGCCTACGGACACGCCCGTGTGTTCGAGCAGGCGTTGGGCGGCGCGACGCAGCACGTGCTGGAAGCCGCCGAGCTGCCGGTGCTGATGGTGCATTGAGCCGTGGCGGCCCCCCGCACCAGTGCCCGATCGCCGGGGACACGGGAAACCCGGATTCCGCTGGACGCGAAAGTCGCCGTCCTGTCGACCCCCGACGTCTACCCGGAGCATCCGCGCCAGATCGAGGCCATCGAGACGCGCCTGTCCTGGGTCTTCCTGACCGAGCGGCACGCCTACAAGCTGAAGAAGCCCAAGCGCCTGCCCTATCTGGATTTCACCACGCTCGCCGCCCGGCGCTCGAACGGACTGGCGGAAATCCGCCTGAACCGCCGGCTGGCCCCCGACGTCTACCGCGGCTTGATCGGCCTGTTCGTCGGCCCGGACGGCTCGTTCCATCTCGGCGGGCATCCCGGACGACAGGACGCGGCGGTGGGGGACACGGTGGTGGACTGGCTCGTGTGGATGGTGCGCCTGCCGCAGGAGCGGCGGTTGGACGAGCGAATCCGGGCGGGCGTGCTGACGCCGGCCGACGTCACAGGCCTCGGGCATCAGCTGTCGGAATTCTACCGCAACAGCCGGCCCGAACCGATGGCGCCGGGCGCCTACCAGCGGCGTTTCGAGGACGACATCCGCCGAAACCTCGATGTGATTGTGCCACGGGTGACCGGACCGCTGGCCGAACGGGCCGGCCACGCCGCCGCGATGCAGGCCGCCTTCCTGGCGGAGCACGGCGCGTTGCTGCGGGCACGGGCGGCGGAGGGACGGATCGTCGAGGGACACGGCGACCTCCGCCCCGAGCACATTTTTCTCCCCGAGTGGGTCTCTCTCAACGACATGCCCCGGATCATCGATTGCCTGGAGTTCAGCCGCGACCTTCGCCTGCTCGACCCGGTGGACGAGCTGGCCTATCTGGCGCTCGAATGCGAGCGGCTCGGCGCCGCGCAGGTCGGGAACGCGATTGTGGACCTGTACCGCGCCCAGAGCGGCGATGCCGCCGATCCACGGCTGATCGCCTTCTACCGCAGCTTCCGCGCGAGCCTGCGGGCGCGCCTCGCCGCTGAGCGGCTGGACATGGCACCGGCCGGCCGGCGCGACGACTGGCTCGCCCGCACCGACTCCTATTTGCGCGCGGCCACCACGCGCTCCGTGACGCGGGATGGGAACAGCCGACCAGGGGGAACGGAGTGATGTGGCGCATCCTTGTTCTGGCGATAACCGCGGCGTGCCTTGCTCCGGACCTGGCCCACGCCAAGGACCGGGTGGTCGGCTGGAGCCTGGAGAGCGACGGTGCCGGCCATTGCCTGATCTTTTCGGAATACCAGGTCGGCGGGCATCCGGAGGTCGAGGCGGCCATCGCGTTGTCGGTGACCGGCGACCTCAGCATGGTGCAGCTGCATGTCCTCCGCACGGACTTCGACCTGACCGTCGGGGGCGTCTACAACGTCGCCGTCAGCGTCGACGAACGATGGACCGGACGGGGCGGTGTCGAGGTCGCCGCGTCGGACATGTTCAACCTTGCCCTGCCGCTCACGCGCGACGTGCTTGAAGCGCTCATGCATGGATCGACCTTGTCCGTTCATGGGCGGCGCAGCACGGTGTCCATTCTGTTGACGGGGACACGCACGGCCATTCCCGCCCTGCTCGACTGCGCAGCGGGCAAGTCGCAACGGCATCGGGGCATCAACCCCTTCAACGGGGACACGCAATCGGATGACATGATGTGACGGCACCGGCGCGGCGCAGGCCGCTTATCGCAGGTTAAGGCCGTCCGTCGATGGAGCGCCACACTGGCCCACATGATGGTCGATTCGGATGGGAGCGACGCCATGGACAGTTCGACCAAGCCGGCGGTCCGCGGGGACCTGCCCTGGGAAGCGTCCTATCCGGCGGGGCTCGACTGGCGTGCGCCCGTCCCCGAACGGCCGCTGCACAGCCTGATCGACGAGGCTTGCGCCGCCTTTCCCCACCACTCCTGCATCGATTTCTACGGAAGGCGGACGACCTACCGGCAGGTCGCCCGGCTGATCGACCGGGCGGCGCGGGGGCTCCAGGACCGCGGCGTCGGGAAGGGCTGCAAGGTCGCGCTTCTGCTGCCGAACTGTCCCTATGCGGTGATCGCGTTTCACGCGATCCTCAAGGCCGGGGGCACCGTGGTCAACCTCAACCCGCTCGCCCCGGCGTCCGAGCTGGCGCACCAGATCGCCGATTCCGAGACCGAATTGCTCATCACGCTCGACCTCGTTCCGTTCCGCGACACGCTCGCGCAGATCGGGTGGCCGGGCCGGCTGCGGGCGATCGTCGTGGCGCGCTTGGCCGACGCCCTGCCTTTCCCGAAGAACTGGCTCTACCCGCTGCTCAAGCGCCGCGACGTGGCGCGCTTCCCCAAGGACGAGCGCCATGTGCCCTTCCGCCGGCTGCTCGCCAACCGCGGCGATCCCCGCCCGATGGCGGTGGAGCCGCGCGCCGACGCCGCGGTGCTGCAATACACCGGGGGGACGACCGGCGTTCCCAAGGGCACCGTCCTGACCCACGCCAGCCTCTACGCCAACACGATGCAGTGCCGCCGCTGGTTCACCGGGGCCGAGCCTGGGCGCGAGCGGGTGCTGGCGGTGCTGCCCTTCTTCCACGTGTTCGGCATGACCGGCGTGATGAACTTCGCCCTCGCGCTGGGGGCGGAGCTGATCCTGCTGCCGCGCGTGGACGTGCGCGAGATCCTGGACACCATCCAGCGCAAGCGCCCGACCATCTTCAGCGGCGTGCCGCGCCTGTTCCAGGCCATCGTCGGCTTTCCCCGCCTGAGCTGGTACGACCTGTCGTCGCTGCGCCTGTGCGTGTCGGGAGGGGACAGCCTGCCGCCGCTGCTGCTGGAGCGGTTCCGGAAGGTCACCGGCGCCTATCTGGCCGAAGGCTACGGCCTGACCGAAGCCTCGCCGGTGGTGACCTGCAACCCGTTCGACGGGCTGAACAAGCCGGGCGCGGCGGGGCCGCCCCTGCCGGGGACCATGGTGGAGATCGTCTCGCTGGACGACCGGCGCACGCCGCAGCCGCAGGGCCGCGTCGGCGAGGTCTGCGTGAGCGGGCCGCAGGTCATGGCCGGCTACTGGAAGGACACGGCGGCGACCGCGGAGGCGATGGCCGGCGGGCATCTGCACACCGGCGACATCGGCTTCCTCGACGGCGACGGCTACCTGCACATCGTGGACCGCCTGAAGGACCTGATCGTCACCGGCGGACAGCACGTCTATCCGCGCGCCGTCGAGGCCGTCATCAAGCGGCACCCCCTGGTCGCCGACGCCGCCGTGGTCGGCGAGCCCGACCCGGTGCGCGGGCAGGCGATCCGGGCCTTCGTCGTGCCGCTGCCAGGGTCGCTGCCAGGGTCCACGCCGTCGGAGGCGGAGTTGCGCGCCTTCCTCGCCGACCACCTGTCGCGCTTCGAGCAGCCGCAGCGCATCGAGTTCCGCACGGCGTTGCCGACCTCGACGATCGGCAAGATCCTGAAACGCGACCTCATCCCCGAGCGGCCCCCCGAGCGGCCGGGCAGCGATGACCGAGCGATCAATCGGCCAGCAACTCGCTGACGGACCCGCCGCCGTGAATGCGGGCGATGGCCTCCGCGAGCAGGGGGGCCGTGCCCAGCACCGTCACGCGGCGGGCCACCAGCTTTTCCGGCAGGCGGAACGGCGGCAGCGTGTCGGTGACGACAACCCGGTCGAAGAGCGGCGACGCGACGACCGCCGGGGCGCCACCGACGAACACCCCGTGCTGGGCACCGCAGCGGCTTGGAGCGGCTTGGAGCGGCTTATGGCCGGCCGGTGGAGCGGTCGGCGATCTGTTTAAGGCTGCCGTCCGTCCGGCGGGCGAACACTTGCACATGATGACCGAGGTCGCACACGCGCTCCGCATCCCGGACCGCCGCCTTCAGGGCATCGCGCCGGGATGGGAAGGCCCCGGCGCAGTTGCCACCCTGCATGCGCACGGTCCATGCCTCCCGCTGCCGCTCCACGATGTATCTCAGATGCAAATACGAATCCATGACACCACCCATCCGTTCAACCGAGACTCTTGGCCATAGTCGGTCAGCAGCAGGCTGCGGCCGTCCCCGTGGCCGTCCCCGTGACCGTCTGGGTGTGCGCCTGAATCAGGCCCCGATTCCGGCATGGTCGCCCTTTCCCGCGCGTCTAGGCTCGAATGCCGGACAGTTCGCGAATGTCCCGGGGCAGCGCGCGCACCACCTTCTCAAGCTCCCCGTACGACAGGCGGGCCATCAGCAGGTCGAAGACCGCGCCGCTCAGGCGGGCGACGTCGGGCTCGGGGTCGCCGTGCATGCCCGTGCGGATCGCCTGGAAGAAGCCCTCAAGCGAGCGGTCACGCGACGGTGTGCGGGCCGGCTGCCAGCCTTCGTAGTAGAAGCCGCGGACGAGCATGGGAAGCTCGGCCGCCAGATGGACGGCCAGTTCGGGCTGCAACTCGTCGCGCAGGGCGTGCAGCACGGCGCGCAGCGCCCGGTAGGTGTAGTGGCGGTCGTCGGTGTGAAGGCGCTCCATCAGGTCCTTCAGCCAGCTGTTCGTCAGATGGAGCGTTTCGTCGAACACGGGCAGGCCGGTCGTGCTCATGAGAGCCTCCGTCGTCAGACAGGGGGGGCAGACAGGGGGGGGCAGACAGGGGGGCCTGAGGCCCCGGTTCAGTCGCGCCGCCAGTCCACGCGGACATAGTAGGCGTCCTTGTCGTAATGAAGGTCGAGGTCGCCGGCATAGGCGTGGTGCAGGGCTTCGCCGATGCGGCGGGGCAGATGCACATCGGTGGTCGTCACCACCACGTCGCCGTCACGGGTCTCGATATTTATGATCCGGTGCAGGGGGTGTTCGGCCTTCTCAAGGCTCTCCTGGTGGCGGACGGCGGCCAGGATCTCGTCGTGGTGCGGGGCGACGAAGCCGCCGGACAGCGTCAGGGTGCCGGCGGGGTAGCCGTCGTTGGCGCGGTGGCAAGCCTGGCACAGCTCCTCCACGGCATCGACGGCGGGCAGCCCCCAGCTCCACCGCCCGTGGTGGTAGACGGCGCCGCACTGCGGGCAGACCGTGGGATCGGACAGCTTGGCCGCCCGCTTGTATGGGTCGTGGACATGCTCCTGGATCAGCCGGTCGCGGCGTGGCGGCTGGGGACGCTGGTCGTGGGGACGCGGTTCGTGGATGTGCTCGCCCATGAGGATCCTGCCGGTGAAAGAGGCCGGTGAAAAAGAAGGAGTGCCGGGGTTGCCCGGCGCTCGATGGCTCCATGCGTCTCAAGGCGCTTCTCAAGCCTTCGCGATGTCGATCTTCCGCTTGGCCGGTTGGCTTGGCTCGGTCTTGGGGAGGGTGACCGTGAGGACGCCATTCTTCATGCTGGCCGCGATGCGGTCACAGTCAACATTGGCGGGCAGGCGGAAGGACCGTGCGCACAGGCCGTAGCGCCGCTCCGACACATAGCGGTTGGCGCCCTTCTCCTCCTTGTCCTCCTTCTTCTCGGCCCGGATGGACAGAACGTCGTCCTGGACGCTGACGTCCACGGATTGCTCGTCCATGCCGGGCATTTCCATGGTCACCCGATACTCGCCTTCGCGCTCCTCGACCTCCGCCGGCGGCGCGAACGCCCGGCCCTCCAACTCTGTGCGCAGCAACGGTTCCAGATCGAACGGCGAGCGCCGGCTCCAGGGGAAGCGGAACATTGAGGAGGCTTCGTCGAACAGCCGGTCGACCTCGTCGCGCAACGCCAGGATCGGGTTCCGGTTGTGAGCGGCGATCTGCTGAGCCGCCGTGCCGGTGGAGGCGACCTCTTGCCGGGGATTCTCCTCCTGTTTGGGATTTTCCGTCGTGTTGGTTTCGGCCATGGATGCCTCCCGTTTATTGTGGTTCCTCTATCCACCCGATGCGGCTTGCTCACGTTAACCTGGATTAAGCAGCCCCCGGACCGGGGTCAGCGATGAGGAGGTAGCGTCACCTCCTGTTCCCCGAGGTCGGCTTAACCTGGTTGAAGAGAGCGACCCCGGAAGCACGCTTAAACACGTCGAGCCATGGCAAGCGGGAACATGGAACGCGGGACCAGGCCGCGGACCAACGCTCCAAAAAAGCACGGGCCAAAAAAGCACGGGGTGGTTCCCGATTGGGAAGGGAGCGCATCATGATTCCCGAATCCGAAGCAGCGACGACGAGCGGCCCCGGCATGCCGTTCCGGTTCCGTGACCGGAGCGAAGCCGGCCGACGCCTCGCCGCACGGCTGGTGCACCTCAGCGACCAGGAACCGGTCGTCCTGGCTCTGCCGCGCGGCGGCGTTGCGGTCGGGTGCGAGGTCGCGCGGGCGCTCAACGCGCCGCTCGACATCGTGCTCGTGCGCAAGATCGGCGCACCGTTCCAGCCAGAGCTGGCCGTCGGTGCCGTGGCCGATGGCGGTCACGTCGAAACCGTCATCAACCCGGAGGTTGCGGAGTACGTGCCCACCTCCTGGATCGAGACGGAGAAGGATCGCGAGATCCGGGAGATCGAGCGCCGGCGGGCCGTGTACGTCGACGGCCGTCCGCGCGCGCCGATCACCGGGCGCACCGTCATCCTCGTGGACGACGGCATCGCGACCGGCGCGACGATGCGCGCCGCCCTGCGCTCGGTGCGCCGTGCGAGCCCGAGGCGGCTGGTGCTGGCCGTGCCGGTGGCGCCGCTCGACACCGTGTTGGAGCTGCGGGCCGAAGCCGATGAGGTTGTCTGCCTCCAGGTTCCGTTCCCGTTCGGCTCCATCGGCGCCTTCTACGAGGACTTCCGCCAGCTCGACGATGCCGACGTCATCCGCCTGCTGGACGAGGCGGCACGCTCGCACCCCGCACCCGCCTCGCCATTGAAGCGTCCGCCGTGAGGTGTGGACGATGGCAACCCCGGTGTCCGCGCCGTTCAGAAATGGTCGCGCACGGCGGCGCGAATGCGGCGGATGTCGTCGTCGATCTGCGCGGGCGTGGTGTGCGGCCCCAGATCGTCGAAATGCAGGTGCTCGACCACCCTGATGCCGCACAGTCCCATGATCGCGATGTCCTGTGTGACCTTGAAGGCCTGCATCGCCCCGACCGCTTCCAGGTAGGCCAGGGGAGCGCAGTGCGCGGCCAAGTCTCTGTTCCAGTTCCACGACGGCGCGCAAGGTTCTGAGCACGCTGTCGGGCGTCAGGCTGATCGAGGTGATGCCGAGCCGCACCAGGAACTCGGCGACCTCCGGATAGTCCGAGGGCGCCTGCCCGCAGATTCCGCAGGGCCGGCCGTTGCGCTTTGCGCCTTCCACGGCTTGGCGCAGGAAGGCCAGCACGCCCGGATCGCGCTCGTCGAAATCGAAGGCGACCAGCGGGCTGTCGCGGTCCACGCCGAGCGTGAGCTGCGTCAGGTCGTTGGACCCGATGGAGAAGCCGTCGAAGCGCTGGGCGAATTCATCCACCAGCAGCACGTTGTTGGGGATCTCGCACATCACGTAAATCTCCAGCCCGTCGCGTCCGCGCTCCAGCCCGTGGCGGGCCATGGCGGCGATCACCCGGTCGGCTTCCTCCAGGCGGCGGCAGAAGGGCACCATGACCTTCACGTTGGTCAGCCCCATCGCGCCGCGCACGCGGGCGAGCGCCCGGCATTCCAGCGCGAACCCTTTCTCGTAGGCGGGATGGGCGTAGCGCGACGCGCCCCGGAAGCCCAGCATGGGGTTCTCCTCGACCGGCTCGAACCAGCGCCCGCCGATCAGGGAGGCGTATTCGTTGGTCTTGAAGTCGGACAGCCGGACGATGACCGGACGCGGGAAGAAGGCCGCCGCGATGGTGCCGATCCCCTCGGACAGGCGTTCCACGAAATAGGCGCCGCCGTCCGGGTGGTTGCGGGTCAGGCGCGCGATGCGGGCGCGCACGTCGGCGTCCTCCACGCGCTCCGGGTGGACGAGCGCCATCGGGTGGACCTTGATGGCCTCGCTGATGATGAACTCCATGCGCGCCAGCCCTACCCCGTCCACCGGCAGTTGGCCGGTCTGGAAGGCTTGGTCGAGGTTGCCGAGGTTCACCATGATGCGCGTCTGCGGCCTCGGCAGCCGCCCGAGGTCGATGCGGTCCACGCGGAACGGCACGGCGCCGTCATAGACCTTGCCGGTGTCGCCCTCCGCGCAGGAGACCGTCACCGTCTGGTCGTCGCGCAGGGCCTCCGTCGCGCGCTCCGCCCCGACCACCGCGGGAACGTGCCATCCGGCACCGCCGCGGCGATCGCGTTCGCGGTGATCGGCCCAATGCCGGGGATCGTCGCCGAACGGCGGCTCACGTCGCTGGCACGGTGCCACTCCAGAATGCGCGTTTCCAGCCGTTCGATCTCCTCGCCGAGCAGGCGGAGCTGATCGCCGAGGCCGTGCAGTGCCCGTCGCGCCAACTCCGGAAGACGGTCCTGCGCCTCGTGCAGCAACCACCGAAAGCACGGTCCAGCGGCTGCGGCACCGGCGCATGGGCGCCAATCAGCCGATGCGCTGGTCTCCGCGCGGCGTTCACCGCATGCGGACGGTCCGCACCGCGGTGATGAACGGCTCCTTCGCATCGGAGCACACCGCTGCCGATCCATACGCCCGTCGGCCATTCCGCACTGCGGCGTGAAGGCTCCCAGGTTTGCGACCTGGTCTCATAGCGTTGTTTAAATGACAACCGTTGCGATGCCCTCAAGTGGGTTGCGGGGGCAGGATTCGGCCTGTGCCGAACCCGATTTCCCTCTTTGACCGAAATTTTCAGGCCATCCTTCACTCTTTCGTGTGGACCGAATCGTCATGGCCCGACCGCGCCGGTTCGGTTCACAGGGGCCGGGCCATGACATCGGTCAGGCGAACCAGCGGGCGACATCGCCGGTCTGGCCGAGGATGGTGACGCTGACGCCCGGCTTGAGGTCGAGCACGGTCGAGCCGTTCACCACCCGCGCCGAGGCGATCACGCTCCGGAGGTCGAGCGTGGCGTCGAACAGCGCCAGCCGGTCGGTGCCGGCGGTGAAGTCCATCACCACCGAACCGCCCGAGCCCGCGCCGAAGGCGAACAGGTCCGCGCCGGCGCCGCCCCACAGCGTGTCGGTCCCGCCGTCGGCGAACAGCACGTCGTTCCCGGCTCCGCCGGCCAGGGCGTCGTTGCCCTCGCCGCCAAACAGCGTGTCGTCGCCGTCGTCACCGAACAGCGTGTCCTGTCCCGCCCCGCCGCTGGCGAGGTCGTTGCCCGACCCCAGCGACAGGATGTCGGCGCCGGCCCCGCCGAACAGCGTGTCGGCCCCGTCCTCGCCGAACAGCGTGTCGTTGCCATCGCCGCCGTCGACGATGTCGTTGCCGGCCCCCAGCGCCAGGATGTCGTCGCCCTCCTGCCCGAACAGCGTGTCGTTGCCGTCGCCGCCGAAGAAGACGTCCCCGCCGGCCCCGCCGGCCAGCACGTCGTCGCCCGCCCCGCCGACCAGGATGTCGGCCCCGGCGCCGCCGAACAGCGTGTCGTTGCCGTCCTCGCCGAACAGCACGTCGTCGCCGTCGTCGCCGCTCAGCAGGTCGGCGCCCGTCCCGCCGCCCAGCGTGTCGTTGCCAACCCCGCCGGCCATCGTGTCCTGATCGGCGCCGCCGTTCATCAGGTCGTTGCCCTCGCCGCCGCCCATCAGGTCGTCGCCGCCGTCGCCGTACAGCGTGTCGTTGCCCAGCGTGCTCGCCACCGTGTCGTTGCCGCCGCCGCCCGACAGGTAGTCGTCGCCCTCGCCCAGCAGCAGGTACTGGCTGGCGCTGTCGCCGAAGACCGTCTGGTTGCCGGCCCCGCCGGTCAGCGTCGCCTGCCCGATCACCGCGGCGAACTCCACGTTGTCGAGCTGGATGGCCAGGGGCGCCCCCACCGCCGTGGTGTTGATCACCAGCGCGGTGGGCGTGGAGCCGTCCTGCGCCAGACCGGTGATCTTCGCCGCCGTGCCGGACGCCGCCGCCGCGGTGAAGTCGAAGGTCCGCACCAGCAGCGCCGCCGTCTGCGGCAGCGCGCCGAGGAAGCCCCGGCCGCCGCCTTCCAGCCCGGTGCGCGAGACGGTGCCCGCCACGGTTCGCGCCTGGATCTCCCGGATCAGGTCGTCCAGCGACTGCGTCGGGTTCTGCCGGGCCGCCGGGCCGCTCGCCGTCACGCCGACGCCCGTGGGCAGGCTGACCTGGAGGGTGGTCACCGTGGCGCCGTTGCGCGTTTCCTGCACCACCGGCACGTCGGCCAGCGCGGCGTTCGCCGTGCTCGGGTCCTCCGCGCGGCCGCTGCCCGGCGCCTGCACCGCCACCGTGTTCGTCGCCTTTCCGTTCGCCTGTCCCGACAGCGTCTGGACCTGCGCGCCGTCGATGGTCGCCGCCGTGGCTTTCGCCACCGTGGCCGAGGCCGCCGGCGAGCGGTTGCCCGCATCGTCGGTCAGCAGGACCGACAGCGACAGCGTTCCGTCATACAGCCCCGAGACGTCCAGGCCGCGGACCGTGTCGGACGCGCTGGCGATCCGTCCCGTGCCCGTCAGCGTGCCGCCGCCCGACGAGGTCAGCGTCCAGCGGTAGGTCGTCCCCACCTCGCCGTTGGCGATGGTGAAGGCGACGTTGGACTGCTTGCTGCGGTCGATGGCGGCGTCGGCGAAGGCGACCTGGGGGGCCGAAGGCGCCTGCGTGTCCACCGTCAGCGCCAGCGCCGGGGACGCCGTCCCGCTGTTGCCGGCCGCGTCGGTCGCCACCGCCGTGAAGCTGTGGGCGCCGTCGGCCAAGGGCGCCGCACGGAAGTCGGCGGTCCACAGGCCGTCGGCCCCGGCCGTCACCGTCGCCACGACCGTGCCGTTGTCGGCCAGGGCCACCGTGCTGCCCGCCTCCGCCGTGCCGCGCACCAGCAGCGCGCCGCGGTTGCTCAGGCCGCCCGCCGGCGTTCCGGCCTCGTCCAGGAAGCTTCCCGCGATGCTCGGCGCGGCCGGCGGCGTACGGTCCACCACCGGCAGCGTCAGCGTTCCGCTCGCCGCGGGGGCCGCACTGCCGTCGCTCACCGTCACCGTCACCGACGCCGCGGACGCGCGGGCGGCGGTGATCGTCAGCGTGGCCAGCGTGGCGTTCACGTCGGCCGCCGAACCGGTGACGGTCACCGTGCCGTTGCCCGCCGTGCCGACCGTCGCCTGCCCGGCCGCGGCGACGGCGAGCGCCGCCTGCGTGGGGCTCAAGGTCACCGTCAGCGCGCCGCCGTCGACGTCGCTGACCTGGATGCCGCTCAGGCCGGTCGGCAGGTCCGGGTCGATGGTGATCGCGGTGGGCAGCGTCACGACGGGCGCGTGCACCACCCCGGCGGTCAGCGTGCCGCTGGCGCTCGGCAGCGCGCCCCCGGCGTAGTCGACCGCGAAGGCGACGCTCGCCGTCGGCGCGGCGCCGGTCGGCGTCACCGTCAGGCTGCTCAGCGTGTCGTTGATCGCGTCGGAGGTGCCGACCACCGCCAGCACCCCGCCGCCGAGATCGGCGATCTGCGCGCCGCCGGCCGCGGTCAGGGCGAGCGTGGCGTTGCCCGGCGTCAGGCGCAACGTCGCCACGATGGCGCCGGCGTAGGACAGCGCGATGCCGCCCACCGCCGTGGCCACCCCGCCGACCAGCGTCGGGTTGGTCGGGGGCAACGTCAGGGTCGGATTGCCCACCATGGGGAAGTTGACGGAGCCGCCGCCATCCGTCATCCCGTCGCCGGCATCGACGGTGGCCGACAACGTCGCCCGCGTCGCCCCGACGTCGCCGGTGAAGAGGACCGCAGCGAGCGCGGTGTTGAGCGCGCCAGCCAAGCCGGTCAGAATCAGCGAGCCGTCCGGGTTGGCCACCCCCGTAACGCCCGCCGTCGCCATCGCCTTCAGCGTGGCACCGGTCGCCGTCAGCGTCAGTGTCAGAACCCGGTCGTTGGGGTCGCTGACGCTAAAGCCCGACAGCAGCACTGGCACGCCCACCACCACCATGTCCTGGCTCGACATCGTCAACGTCGGCCGGTTGCTGATCGTCACCGCGATGGTGTCGGTGACCACCGGGGTGCGCCCGTCGAGGTCGGTCGAGGCGACCTGGATGGTGCCCGCGGTCGTTCCCGCCGTCCCCGTGTAGGTCAGCGTCGCCAGCGTGGCGTTGACGTCGGCCTGGCTGCCGACCACGCGGTAGGCCCCACCGCCCGGCTGCGACACCGACGCGCCGCCCTGGGCGGTCAGCGCCAGGGCGCCGCCGGTCGGCGTCAGGGTAACCTGCACGGTGGTGCTGTCGAAGTCCTCCACCGCGAGGCCGCTCACGGCGGTTGCCTGCCCGGCCGTCGCCGCCAGGGTGGCGGGCACCGTCTGCTCGGGCGGCGACAGCACGTCCATCAGCAGCAGATCGCTGTCGTCGGCGGTCAGCGGCTGGTCGTCGGCGGTCTCCAACAGGATCGAGGCGGTCTTCACCCGCCGCGCCGCCGTGAACTCAAGCTGCTTGAGCGTCTTGCTCACGTCGTCCAGCGTGCCGGACAGCCGGATCTTGCCGTTGCCGAGGTCGGTCGCCGCGGCCGCCCCGAACAGCGGCAGCGTGATGGTGCCGTTGGTCGGGGTCAGCACGACCGTCATGGTGCCGCCGTCGGTGTCCCGCACCTCCAGCCCGAGGATCTCGGTGGAGCGGCGGGCGATCACCGTCGGGCGGCTCGGCAGCACGTTCTCCGGCGCCGACTGGAGGGCGATGGCCAGCGTGGCGGAGGCATCCGGCGTGGTCGGGTCGCCGTCGCTCAGCGTGACCGCCAGGCTGCCCGCCGTCTGCCCGGCGGCTCCGGTGAAGACCAGCGAGGCCAGCGTGGTGTTGACCTCGGCCACGCTGCCGCTGAGCGTGACGGTTCCGTCGGCCGCCGTGCTCACCGTTGCCGGGCCGGCCAGCGTGATGGTGCCGTGGACCGGGGTCAGCGTCGCGGACACCGTGGCGCTGTCGCCGTCGGCCACCGTCAGCCCGCCGATGGCCGCCGCCTGCCCGGTCACCGCCGTCGGCGCCGCCGGCAGGGTCAGCTTCGGGTTGATCGGGTCCTCGTTGCGGATGATGCCGGAGGCCGAGGCGGTGTCGATCGCCGTCGCGGCCACCGACGGGCTGGACAGGGTGACCGTGAAGGTCTCGTCCGGCTCGATGTCCGTGTCGCCCGCGACCTGGACGGTGATGGTCTTCGTGCTTTCGCCGTCGGCGAAGGACAGCGTGCCCGACGGCAGCGTCCCGCCGAAGTCGGCGGCGTCCAGCGTGCCGCCCCCCGATCCGCTGGCCGCCGCCACTGCCCAGTTCACCGTCAGGGCGCCGCCCGTGTTGCCGGCGCGGGTGACCGTGAAGGTGAAGGCGGTGCTTCCGCTGTCGCCTTCGCGCTTGTCGGCGTCGGTCGCCGCGATGGCCAGCCGCGACGGCACCACGACGGCGACCGTCGCGCTGCTGATCTGGCTTTGCAGGTTGCTCCCGGTGAAGCTGCTGACCGCGCCGGACACGTTGCCCGAGGCGGTGCCGCTCTGCAATTCGGCGGCGGCCGCGCCCTGCGCCACGACCTGGGTCTGGGCCATCTGCGTCAGGCCGGCCAGACCGTTGCTGCTGCCGCTGGCGCTGACGACGGCTCCGTTCGCCGCGGCGATGACGCCGGCCGCCTGGGTCGCCACGGCGGCCAGCTTGGCGCTGTCGATGGCCGAAACCTTGCCGCCGGCGCGGGTTAGGATGTCCGCCAGCACCGTTGTGTCGGCGAGGTCGAGCGTGCCGCCCCCCGATCCATTGTTGGCCGGCACCGCCGCGACCGCCTCGGCGATGGCGCTGACCAGCGCCCGGCCGATCACGCCGCTCGCCGGGGCCGTGCCGGACACGGCACCGGTCAGCACCGCGCTGCCCTGCACGATCAGGTTCGCGATGTTGGCCGCGGCGGCCTGCGTCTTCAGCGCGGTGGCGACGGCTGCGGCCGAGGCCCCCGTCGCGGTGGCCGCCACCAGCGGGTCGTAGTTCAGCAGGTCGAGGCCGGCGTCCAGGCCGAGCTTGGCCTTCAGGTCGCCCGCCGCCGCGGCGATGGCGGCGTCGCTGCCACCCAGCCCGGCCATGCCCATGATGACCGTGGTCAACGGGTTGATCACCGAGGCCGAGGCCGCCGTCTGGTAGACGCCGGTGAAGGCCAGATTGGTCGAGATGTCGGTGCCGCCGAGCATGATGATCGGCCCGCTGCCGCCGTCGACCGACCAGTTGCCCACCGCGTCGGTGGTGCCGCTGGCCTCCCCAGCGTCGAGCACGCCGTTGGCGTTGGCGTCGGCGAACACCGTGGCGCCGGCGATGTAGCCGTCGATGGCCCGCCCGCCCCGCACGTTCACCAGCACCTTGTCGGTCGCCGGCAGGGTGCCCAGCGTCAGGCTGGTGACCGTGTTTCCGGCGCTGTCGACGATGCGCCCGCCGTTCAGGTCGAGCGTCCCGGCCAGGGCGATGCCGTCCTTGTCGAGGTCGCCGGCGGCCACCGCGTAGCGGAACACCAGCGTGCCGTTCTCGGTCCGGTCGTAGGTGGCGTAGCGGGTCTGGCTGCCGATGGTCAGGGCCAGGCGCGGCGTGCCGGAGGCGACGCTGACCGTGTCGGTGAAGCCGACCGTGAACTCCAGCGCGTCGCCGCGCGCCGCCAGATAGCGCCCGGCGTCCGGCCCGGTGACCTGGCGGACGGTGGCGGCGCGGTCGTCGTTGAGGATGGTGCCGATGGCCGTGCGGGCCTCCACCTCGATCTTGGCCTTGGCCACCGTGGTGGAGGAACCGACCAGCGCCACGCGGAACAGTTCGCTGTCCTCGACCAGCCGGTCGCCGCTGACCGGGATGGTGATGGTCTTGCTGGTCTCGCCGGCGGCGAAGGTGAGCGTGCCGCCGGGCAGCACGCCGCCGAAGTCGGCGGCATCGGCCAGGCTGCCGGTCAGGCCGCTGTCCGCCGGCGCGTCGACCTGCCAGGTGACCGTGGTGCTGCCCGAGGTGTCGCCACGACGCGTGATCGTGAAGGTCAGGCCGGTGGTGCCGGCGTTTCCTTCCACCCCGACCACGACGGAGGGGCCGACGCTCAGCCACTGCACCGGGGTGAGGTCGATCGCCACGGCGCGGCTGACCGTGTTGGCACCATCGGAGACGGTGTAGGTGAAGGACCCGGCGGTTCCGGTGACGCCGAAGGGCGGCGTGTAGATCACCGCCGACAGTTCGTCCGGGGTCAGCGTGTCGCCGAGCTTGAGAGCGGTGCCGTCGAAGCGCTGAACCGTGCCGATGGTGGGCAGCCCGGTGACCGTGACGGTCAGCGCGTCGCCTTCCGGATCGACCGGCTTGTCGATGGACAGGCCGACGCGGCTGGAGTTCTGGTCGATGGCGACCTGCTTGGTCTCCTGCGCCGCCGGAGCGGTGTTGCTGCCCGTGACGGTGATGGTCAGGGTGGTCTCGGCGGTGGCGCCGGCGCGGTCGGTGATGGTGTAGCGGACCGTCTCCTCGCGGGTCTGCCCGGCGGCCAGCGCGGCGTAGGCGCCGGCCGGGTCGTAGGTGTAGCGGCCATCGGCGCTCAGCGTCAGCTTGCCGCCGCCGGCCAGGGTGATGGTGCGGCCGACGTTGGCCGCCTGGCCCGCCACCGCGCTGACCACCGGGCGGTCGCCGATGTCGGGATCGCGGTCGTTGGCGAGCACGCCACCGGCCGCGGTCACCGAGAGGGCGGTGAGCTTGTCGGTGGTGGCCGTGTCGTTCTGGGCGACCGGGGCGTCGTTGACGTCGGCGACCTGGACGATCAGCACGTCCGAGACCGACGCGCCGGCGGCGTCGGTGGCGGTGATGCGCACCGCCTGGCTGCCGACGTCGGCGTTGCCCGGCGTGCCGGACAGCCGCCCGGTCGCCGCATCGAACGACAGCCAGGATGGCAGCGCCGAGCCGTCCTGGCGCGTGGCGCTGTAGGTCAGCGTGTCACCGGTGTCGGCGTCGGCGAAGGCGCCGGCCGGCACCGTGTAGGCGAAAGCCTGCCCCTGGTCGACATTGCGCGTGCCGAGCGCCTGGGCGAGCGTCGGGCGGTCGTTGACCGACAGCGCGCGCACGCTGGTCGTGGCGTCGGAGGACGCGAGGTTGGTGGCGTCGGTGACGGTGACGGCGAAGGTGGTCGTCTCCGTCCCGCCCGGGGCGACCCGGTTGCCCGCCGGCTGGAAGCTGAGCAGGCGCAAAGCGGCCTGCGCCGCCGCCGCGGAGGCGGCGGTGAGGCTGTAGGTGCCGGCAGCGGTCCTGGCGAAGCCGGAGGCGGTCAGGCTGGCCGGGGTGAAGGCGCCGGTGGCGTCGCCCACCGTGCCCAAGGCGTCGCGCAGCTTGACGACGACGGTCTGGGACTGGGTGGGATTGGTGTCGGCCACCGTGAAGCCGGCGAAGGGCCGCAGGCTGGCGGTGTCGTTGACCGCCTGATCGGCGACTCCGCCGCCCAGCGTCGGCGCGTCGACGCGCCGGGTGTCGATGGCGTAGGCGGACGAGCTGACCGTCGCGGTCGGAACGTTGCCCGCCGCGTCGGTCCAGCCGAGATTGACCGTGATGCGGTTGTCGGCGGCGACACGGTCGGCCGCCGGGGCCAGGATGGCGGTGTAGACCAGCCCGCTGCTGCCCGGAACCACTGCCAGGTTGGACAGCGTGCCGTTGGGCACGGTGACGTCGTCGAGGGCAAAGCCGGAAGGCGCCTCGGTGAAGGTGAAGGTGACCGTGGTCGTCTGGCCGACGCCCAGGCTGCTGGAACCGAGCGTGACGGTGACGCCGGGTGCGGTGGTGTCGAGGGTCAGTGTCTGCGTGGCCGCGCCGGAGCTGTTGCCGGCGGCATCCCGGGCGGTCACGGAGACCGCGTTGGCGCCGTTGGTGTTCAACGCCAGCGCGCCGGCCGAGGGCGTGGCGGTGGCGAGGTTCACGCTCCACCCGCCGTTGGCGTCGGCGGTGGTCGTGTAGGTGGCGCCGGCGACGCTCACCGTCACCGTGCTGTTCGCTTCGGCCGCGCCCGCCAACACCGGAGCCGGGCTGTTGCTCAGCGGACCGGATGTGATCGACGGGGTGGACGGAGCGGTGGTGTCGAGGGTCAGCGTCTGCGTGCCCGCGCTGGAGCTGTTGCCGGCTGTGTCCGTCGCGGTGACGGAGACGGCGTTGGCGCCGTTGGCGTTGAGCGCCAGCGTGCCGGTCGTCGGCATGGCCGTGGCGAGCTTCACGCTCCACCCGCCGTTGGCGTCGGCGGTGGTGGTGTAGGTGGCGCCGGCGACGCTCACCGTGACCGTGCTGTTCGCCTCCGCCGTGCCCGCCAACACCGGAGCCGGGTTGTTGCTCAGCGGGCCGGAGGTGATCGACGGGGTGGACGGCGCGCTCTTGTCGACGATCAGCGCGCGCGTGGCCCGATCCGCCGCGTTCCCGGCCTTATCGTCCACATCGGCGGTCACGGTGTAGGTCCGGTCGCCGAGCGCGCTCAGCGCCGCGGTCCCCACCGTCACGGTCCAGGCGCCGCCTGCCCCGACGGTGCCGGTGTAAGTCTGGCCCCCCAAGCCGACCGTCACCGTTTGCCCGGCCTCGGCCGTGGAGGTGCCGGAGACCGTCAGCGTGGACGCGGCTTCGGTTCCGTTGAGCATGTCGTCAACGGATATGGCGGCGATCGCCACGGTCGGCTTGTCGCGGTCAAAGGTGACGACCAGGGGTGCCGACGCCGCGCTCTCGATGTTGGCGGCCAACTGGCGGACCGTGAAGGTGGTCGCCCCGTTCAGGCCGGACACGTCGGCGTTGGTGAAGCTGTAGGCCCCCAAGGAATCGGCCGTCGTCGTCGCCACCAGCGTGGTGCCGGCGTACAACCGGACGGTGCCGTTGGCGATGGCGCCGCTGCCGGTGACGGTGGCGGTGGTGGCCTTGGTCAGCTTGTCCGACGCGGACATGCCGGTGTCGGAGGCGGCGGCAAGGTCCGGCACACCCGAGGGCGCCGTCGGCGACACGGTCAGGCCGGCCGTGCCGGTGGCGGCGGAGAAGGCGGTGGTGCCGCCATTGGCCGACGCGTCGGCGCGGCCTCCCGCGCTGCCCGCCGTCTGGTCCCAGGCCCGGAAGGTCACGGCGGAGGCCAGGTTGCCCGCCCAGTTCCCGCTGGGCGCGTAATAGATCCGGTCTTCGGGCCGCAGCAGCAGGGCGTTGGTCTCGCTCACCGACGTCAGGGCCGTCCAGTTGGCCCCGTTGTCGGTGGAGTAGTACCAAGCCCCGCCCTGCGAGCCGTCGACCGCGGTCAACGCGATGCCGGTGACGGCTCCGCTGTCGATGTCGCCGACGTTGGTGCCGATCGCGATCAGCGACGACACCAGCGAGCCGACCGTGCCCGTCGGCGCCGCCGCGCCCTGAGAGACGGAGGCCAGCGCCAGCGTCGTGGCGGTCAGCACCGGCGCGTCGTTGACGCTGCCCACGGCGATGCCCGCGGACGCGCTCGCCACGCTGAAGGCCGAGCCGGACAGCGTGGAGACGCTGCTGCCGGCGCTGCCCGACGTCTGGTCCCAGGCCTTGAAGGTAATGCCGCCCGTGGTCGAGCCGTTGACGTCGACGTTCGGCACGAAACGGACACGGTCGGTGCCGGCAAGCAGCAGGGCGTTGCCGTCGGAGGCGCCGGAGAAGGCGGTCCAGGTGCCCGCCCCCACCTTGTACTGCCAGATGCCGTTGGTGTTGGTCACGCCGGTGACGGCGATGCCGAGGCTCGCGCCTTCCGCATCGGTGGCGGTTCCGGTCGAACTCAGGATCAACGAAACGAGCGTGCCGACGTTGGCGGTGTCGGACACGTCTTCGGCGATGCCGGTGAGGCTGCGCGCGTCGGTCGACAGGATCGGGGCGTCGTTGATCGCCGCGATGTTGACCGTCAGCGTCTGCGTCGCGGTGGCGCTGCCGTCGCTCGCCGTGACCGCGAAGGTCTCGCTGGCGGCGACCGACAGCGCATTCACCTCCGTCGCGTTGGCGACGTAGGCGTATTCGCCCGTCCCGCTCTTGACGAACAGCGTGCCGTAGCTGCCGCTCAGCGAGCGGTCGTAGGTCACCCCGCCGACGGCGGCGCTGACCGTGCCGGCCCCGGAGACACCGTAGGTGCGCGCCGTGCCCTCGGCGTCGCTGGCCGACAGCGTGCCGGTCTGCGTGGCGAAGGTGTCGGCGGCGGTGGTGTCGGTCAGCGTGACGGCGCTCGGCGCGGTGAGGATCGGCGTGTCGTTGACGGCGGCGATGTTGACCGTCAGCGTCTGCGTCGCGGTGGCGGAGCCGTCGGAGGCGGTGACCGCGAAGGTTTCGCTGGTGGCGGCCGACAGCGCGTTCAGCGTCGAGGGCCGGTACAGGTACTTGCCCCGGTCGGCCCCGCTGGCGACCAGATACAGCGTGCCGTAGCTGCCGGTCAGGGACCGGCTGTAGGTCACGCCGTTGATGGCCGTGGTGACGCTGCTGGCGCCGGAGAGGCCGTAGGTCAGGCTGGTCGCGGCGGTTTCCGCGTCCGTCGCCGACAGCGTGCCGGTGGTGTCCGCGAAGGTGTCCGTCGCCGTCGTGTCGGTGTAGGTGATCGCGCTCGGCGCGGTCAGCACCGGCGCGTCGTTCACACCGGTGATGTTGACCGTCAGCGTCTGCGTCGCGGTGGCGGGATAGGCGTTGTTGTCGGTCGCCGTGACCGCGAAGGTGTCGCTGGCGTTGGCGCTTGCGGCGTTGATGGCGGAGGCGCCGGGCACATAGACGTACTTGCCCTTGTCGGTCCCGGTGGAGACGACGTAGAGCGTACCGTAGGTCCCCGCCAGCGAGCGGTCGTAGGTCACGCTGCCGATGACGGTGCTGACCGTGCCGGCGTTGGTGCTGGCGAAGCCGTAGGCCGTGACCGTGTCGGCGGTGTCCGTGGCGGTCAGGGTGCCGGTCTGGTTGGCGAAGGTGTCGGCGGCCGCCGTGTCGATGAGGGTCAGGGCCGTCGGCGCGGTCAGCACCGGCGGGTCGTTGACGACCACGGCGACCGTGGCGTCGGCGGTGGCCGTGGCGCTGCCCATGTCGGTCACCGCG
Source organism: Azospirillum mesophilum (assembly GCF_053470405.2). Taxonomy (NCBI): domain Bacteria; kingdom Pseudomonadati; phylum Pseudomonadota; class Alphaproteobacteria; order Rhodospirillales; family Azospirillaceae; genus Azospirillum; species Azospirillum mesophilum. The sequence goes on along the minus strand of NZ_JBPXMQ020000035.1, from coordinate 25,294 downwards.
AAATGCAGCGTGCGGGTGCCGGCGGTCGGGGTGCTGGCGGTGTTGTCGTAGGTGATGGCGCCGAGCAGCGTCGACACCCGGCTTTGCGTCGCGGAGCTGTTGAGCGAGATGGTCAGGGCGGAGCCCGAGCTGCCGTTGCCGCTGTCCGTCACCGAGCCGATGGAGACGCCGCCGACGCTCACCGCGCTGCCGGCGGTGGTGCCGTTGGACAGCGTGACGTTGGCGGTGCTGATGCCCAGCACGTCGCTGGTGCCGTTCAGGCGCGAGGAATTGCCGAAGGAGACGGTGAGCGTGCCGCCGCTGAAGTCGCCGTCGACGAAGCCCGCGGCCGTGCCCTGGTCGACCGACACGGCCGCCGCGCTGGCCGCCACCGTCTGGGTGTCGCCGTTCAGGTTGGTCAGCACCGGAGTGTCGTTGGTGCCGGAAATGTTGACCGTCAGCGTCTTGGTCACCGTGGCCGGCGTGCCGTAATCGTCGGTGGCGGTGATGACGTAGGGATCGGTGGTGAAGGAGGTCGCGCCGTCGATGGCGGTCGCGTTGGGGATGTAGACGTACTTGCCCTTGTCGCTGCCGCTGGCGGCGAGATAGAGCGTGCCGTAGGTCCCCACCCTCGACACGTCGTAGGTGACGCTGTTGGCGGTGTAGCTGGCGGCGGAACCGCCGGAAATGCCATAGGACGCGATCGTTTGGCCGGTGTCCGCGTCGGTGGCGGTGAAGACGCCCGTCTGGTTGGTGAAGGTGTCGGCGGCGGCGGTGTCGGCCAACGGGAAGTTGGTGACCGTCATCGCCGGCGTGTCGTTGACGCCCAGGACGTTGACGGTCAGTGTCTGGGTGGCGGTCAGGCTGCCGTCCGACGCGGTGACCGCGAAGGTCTCGCTGGTCGTGGACGACGCAGCGTTCACCGCCGAAGCACTGGGAACGTAGGCGTACTGGCCCGAGTTGCTCTTGACGAACAGCGTGCCGTAGCTGCCGGCCAGCGAACGGTCGTAGGTGACGCCGCCGATGGCGGTGCTGACCGTCCCAGCGCCGGCCACACCGTAAGTCGGCATCGAGCCCTCGGCGTCGCTGGCCGTCAGCGTGCCGGTCCGCGTGGCGAAGGTGTCGGCGGCGGTGGTGTCGGTCAGGGTGATGGCGGTCGGCGCCGTCAGCACCGGGGGGTCGTTGACGGCGTTGACGTTGACCGTCAGCGTCTGCGTCACCGTGGAGGAGCCGTCCGAGGCGGTGATCGCGAAGCTCTGGGTGGTGTTCGCCGACAGCGCGTTGATGTTCGAGGCGTTCGGCACGTAGACGTAGGCGCCGCTGGCGGAGCGCACCCACAGGGTTCCCTCGCTTGAGCCGCCAACCTTGTAGCGGTCGTAGGTCACGCCGTTGATGGCCGACGTGGCCGTGGTGACGCCCCCGTTAATCCCGTAGGTCACCGTCCCGTCGACATCGGTCGCCGTGAAGGTGCCGGTCTGGTTGGCGAAGGTGTCGGCGGCGGTCGTGTCGGTCAGGGTGAAGCCGGTCGGCGGCGTCAGCACCGGACGGTCGTTGGCGCCCAGGATGTTGACCGTCAGCGTGGCCGTGCCCGTCGCCGGCGCCGCGTTGCTGTCGGTCGCCGTGACGACGAAGGTCTCGCTGGTGTTCGCCGTCCGCGCCTCGATCGAGGGGCCGTTGGGCGTGTAGACGTATTTGCCCTTGTCCGCCCCCGACGACGCCATGTACAGCGTGCCGTAGGTGCCGGTCAGCGAGCGGTCGTAGGTCACGCCGCTGATGACGGTGGAGACGGAGCTGCTGCCGGACAGGCCGAACGACGCGATGCCGTCGCTGTCGGTGGCGGTGAAGGTCCCGGTCTGGTTTGTGAAGGTGTCGGCGGCCGTCGTGTCGGTCAGCGTGAAGGCCGTCGCGGTCACCGTGGGCGCGGCGTTGCCTGCCTTGATGTCCTTCAGGCTAATGTTATCCAAAACTAGACCCATACCATTACCGAATGACGTGCCCAAAGGCTTGGTCCCGGTAACGGTAAAGCTGGTGATATCTGTGAACCCGGTGAACGAACTTATGGTACTTGCGACTCCGGATCCTGCAGAGATCGTCAAGCCACTCTTTGTGCCTCCGCTGGACGACGTGACAAGCAAATTATCCGTATCGCTGCCACCTGCCCCAAAAATATCAAATACCGAGAATGAATCAAGCGTAAATGTATATCCTGGAAGGCTTACGGTAACTGCAATTACGTAATCATTACTTGAGGTGGTTGAACTGTGATTGTCGCCATTAGCTGCTAAATAATACTCCATATCAAAATTTGCGTCATTGCTGCTCCCAAGATCGGCTGCATCAAGTTGGAGAGTGTAATCTTTCCCGCCAATATTGACAGTCCACGTCCGTGACAGGATCGTCCCGCCCGAAGTTCCTTCTGATGGAGAAAAAGTGATAAACATATCGAGCGTGTCGTTGACGCCCAGGACGTTGACGGTCAGTGTCTGGGTGGCGGTCAGGCTGCCGTCCGACGCGGTGACCGCGAAGGTCTCGCTGGTCGTGGACGACGCAGCGTTCACCGCCGAAGCACTGGGAACGTAGGCGTACGCGCCCGAGTTGCTCTTGACGAACAGCGTGCCGTAGCTGCCGGCCAGCGAACGGTCGTAGGTGACGCCGCCGATGGCGGTGCTGACCGTCCCGGCGCCGGAGACGCCGTAGGTCGGCATCGTGCCCTCGGCGTCGCTGGCCGTCAGCGTGCCGGTCTGCGTGGCGAAGGTGTCGGCGGCGGTCGTGTCGGTCAGGGTGATGGCGGTCGGGGCGGTCAGCACCGGGGGGTCGTTGACGGCGTTGACGTTGACCGTCAGCGTCTGCGTCACCGTGGAGGAGCCGTCCGTCGCGGTGATCGCGAAGGTCTGTGTGGCGTTCGCCGACAGCGCGTTGATCGAGGTGGAGTTGGGGACGTAGGCGTAGGCGCCGTCGGCGGAGCGCACCCACAGGGTTCCCCCGCCCGAGCCACCGGCCTTGTAGCGGTCGTAGGTCACGCCGTTGATGGCCGACGTGGATGCGGTGACGCCCCCGGAAATCCCGTAGGTCACCGTCCCGTCGGCGTCGGTCGCCGTGAAGGTGCCGGTCTGGTTGGCGAAGGTGTCGGCGGCGGTCGTGTCGGTCAGGGTGAAGCCGGTCGGCGGCGTCAGCACCGGACGGTCGTTGGCGCCCAGGATGTTGACCGTCAGCGTGGCCGTGCCCGTCGCGGCCGACGTGTTGTTGTCAGTCGCCGTGACGACGAAGGTCTCGCTGGTGTTCGCCGTCCGCGCCTCGATCGAGGGGCCGTTGGGCGTGTAGACGTATTTGCCCTTGTCCGTCCCCGACGACACCATGTACAGCGTGCCGTAGGTGCCGGCCAGCGAGCGGTCGTAGGTCACGCCGCTGACGACGGTGGAGACGGAACTGCTGCCGGACAGGCCGAACGACGCGATGCCGTCGCTGTCGGTGGCGGTGAAGGTCCCGGTCTGGTTTGTGAAGGTGTCGGCGGCCGTCGTGTCGGTCAGTGTGAAGCCCGTCGCGGTCACCGTCGGGGCGAGCTGGACGGGAACGCTTACCGTAAAGCTGCCGGCACCAACGGTGTAGGCGACAGACCCACCGACGTTGTCTTTGACCTGCCGGCTTTGAATGTCGATGCTCCAGGTGCCGTTGGCACTGTCGCTCCAGGTTCCGCCGGGTGCCGATACGGTGTAGGTCGCCACACCGGCGCTGTAGCTGGCACTCGCCACTGTAAGGGTGGTGGAACCCTTGTAAACCTTGATGTCGGCCACATCGATCGAACTGGAGTCAATGGACCCATCGCTGTCGGAATACGCGACGGTAAAGGTTAGGCTGGTCCCTCCACCGCTTGTTATGTTGGAGACCGTGATGGCTCCAGCCGTTGGCGCGCTGTTGATGTCGGGAATTGTGGCCCAGTTGTAGGCCGGTACATAATCATAATTGGAGTTGTCATAGGCGCCTGCAATCGCGATTTTTCCATTGTTCAAAACCTGGATCGAATTGGCAACATTGCCCGAAATCTCGAAATCGCTGCCGAGCGCTTGGTTGGACGTTGAGTAAACGCGACCGTAGGTCACCTGCGCGCGGGTGTTCGCGTTGCCGACGCCCCAGGTTACCAGAATTTCGTCGCTCAGCGTCGCCTGGACGCCTATGGGCGTAAAGGCCATGCCCCAGCCATTTGGGTAAGCCGGATCGGTGACATTGGAAGCAACATCAACGATGGAACCGACTTGCCCAAATGATGCATCCAAGAACATCAAATGGTAATCGACGGTCATATTGGTGGTGTCGGTCGCGTCGTGATCGGCATAAACGAGCGCATAAGTGCCGTCTGAACGCTGCGCAATCTGCGCGCAGGTGACATTGGTCGCCGTAAATTGTATAGCTGTTCCGTTCGCTGTCCCAGCGGAGGTGAATTTCTGTATTTGTATCTTATCGTCGCCCGTCCAAACCAAGGCAAATCCGCCGTCGCTCAAAGCTACAGCGTCGACGCCGAAATTTTTCTTCCAAGTGTCGGTGGAATTGTTGTTGTCCACGCGCGTGGACGCAACAGTAACACTGCCATTCACCGGATCAATAATATTGAAACGAATTTGGTCCGAGTTTGCACTGGTAAACAATACTTTATACGCAGTAACGATGGAGCCATTGTTGAGGAGAACCGCCTTACCCGGTCCCTCATTAAAATTCGTATTGCTGATAAGAGTGAAGGTCGTGGCGCTGGCCGTTCCGTCCGCATTGACTATACGCGCCTTCAGGTTGGAACCTGGGCTGCCGCCGCCCTCTCGCCAAAGCGCAATTACGGTCCCATCCGATAGGCCGCTGGCATACAAAAGGTCTTTGCCATTGGTGTTGTTGGGGCTAATCTGGTATTTGGACGTGTTGACGGTGCCGTCCAGGTTGAAAATCTGGATGTCGATTTTATTCGGTGCGTCGTTGAAGACAACAGCGACTTTTTGATCCACCCCAGTGCCGATAAGGCCAACACATTGACTGGTGTAGCTCATCTGACTCGACATGGTGATGGTCGGCGGGGCGGTCAGAACATGGTCGTAACTGGCCTGGGTCGCAGCGGAAAACACCCCCTCGGCGTCGATGCTCCCGATGTGTGCTTCGAGCGTCCAGTCGCCCTGAAACGCCGATCCACCGGTCAGATTCGTCGATGCCGCGACATCGGCACCGGTGGCATCCGCCAAAGCGGCGACAAAATCCGCCCCTTTGCCGCTCGCAACATCACAGCCATACAGCACAAGGTCGCCTTCCGACTTGAGCGCGCGTCCCAGCGCCTCCAAATCGGCCGAGCGCGCCACAACGGTCTCGGCGTTCAAATCCGAAGCACCGAGGTGGACCGCTCCTTCGCTGCCGTGGCTGACAACATGGATGGCGTCATAATCCCAATGGGTCTGCGCCCAGACGACCATCTGCGCCAGACCGTCTTGCGACGCGTCCAGCAGCACGACCTCCACGCCCGGCTTCGCGCCGTCCACCAGCATCTGCCAGTCAGGGACGTCCGACTCGATGAAGACGACCTCCTTGCGGTCGCCATTGGCCGCCGCGTCGGCTTCGCGCACAACCTGAGGTATCACCGGTGCGGACGACGGCGTGGACTCCGGCATACCGATGGAGATGTCCACATCCGCCAACACCGCGTCGGCCTGCAGGTCCATACCGGAGTTGTCACGCACCGCTTCCATTCCCACTCCCCACCGTCACACGACAGCCAGTTAGCCATTTAGTTGATATGCACTGTAGCGATGGGACGGGCCTTGCTGCTAGGATGTGACTATGACAGCATTTTAGCTAAAGGCCTTTATATGGACTGGCCAACTCTGCTTCGCACCGCACGGCGGATGGTGAATCTCACCCAAGAGGATTTCGGCGCAGACCTGGGCCGAAGCCAGTCGCTCATTGCGCTGTGGGAGTCGGGTAAACGCCAAATACCTGCGGTGGTGCGCCGGCGGGTACTCGATATCATAGCGGGATACTATCCACGCCAACCGGAATACAAAACGTTGGCGTCGCTTGCGGTGACATCACCGCACCCGGTTGCGTTGTATAGACAAGAATTGATAGCCCATTTTGCCAATCCATTTCTTGAAAGTGCTTGGCATGAAAATAATGTTGATTTGCTTGGAGACTCGTTATTTAAAATATACGGAACAAATGCAAGAATATTCGAAATTTCTGAAATGTATGTACTGCCCATGCTGAGAGGAAAATCTGATATTATCGCAGTTTCTTACAATGACCGATCGCTTATGAAGCCTAATTTGCTGGTCCGCCGAACGGCAACTGTATACCGTGTCGGGGAAGGACGCCTGTTGTTTGCCGAAGACCAAATTCTAGGCGAGAACGATCGTGAAAGTTTGCCCGCGATGGAACTTCAGGTGTTGACGGCGGATGACGCGTAATACCAGACCCGCTAAAGCGAATTTGCATTCGCTTTAGACTCATATGGCTTCATTCGTCAGCCGGGCTTCGGCCGCATGGGCGGCCGGGACCGCCGCCGCGTGATCGCCGGGACCGGCGTTCCGCCTTGCGCCGTTCGTCGACCCACCGCGCCAATTCCTCGCCGACGCGGGCGACCACGCCGGGCCAGTCGCCGGGCGCGGTCTGGCGGAACAGGCGGAGCGTCGGGTACCAGGGGCTGTCCTCCCGCTCCATCAGCCAACGCCAGTCGGGGGAAAACGGGATCATCATCCACACCGGCCGTCCCAGCGCCCCGGCCAGATGCCCGACCGAGGTGTCGACCGAGATCAGCAGGTCGAGCGCCGACAGGAGCCCCGCGGTGTCGGCGAAATCCCCGACCAGCGGGCCGATGGCGCGGCAGCGGCCGGAGGACATCAGGACTTCCTGCTCGGCCGGGCGCGGCTCCTTCTGGATCAGGATGAACTCGATCCCATCGACGTCGAGCAAGGGACGCACCAGCTCCGCCGGCATCGAGCGGGCACGGTCGTTGCCGTGGGCGGGGTTGCCGGCCCAGGCCAGCCCCACCCGCGGCCGTCCGCCGCGGCCGATGGCGTCACCCCAGCGCGCCGTCAACTCCGGCGGGGCGCTCAGATAGGGGACGTTGGCCGGGATTTTCGCTTCGGACACGCAGCCGAGCCGGTAGGGAAGGCTCATCAGCGAACAGCGGTAGTCGATCGGCGGAACCGGCTTGCCCATCTCGACCAGCGCCGGCCCGCCCGGCAGGCTGGCGGCGAGCCGCATCATCGGCGGCGGCGTTTCCAGGTACACGGCGGCGGCTTGCTGCGTCAGCAACGGCACATAGCGCAGCATCTGCAGCGTGTCGCCGAATCCTTGCTCGGTGAACAGCAGAACGCGCTTGCCGGCCAGCGGCTCGCCCTTCCACAGCGGCACCTGGAACGAACGCTTGTCGGCCTCCGGGATGTGGGCACGGGATTCGTACATCTCCCACCCCTCGCGGAAGCGCCCGTCCAGGAGCAACACCATGCTGAGGTGGAAGGCCGACCGGGTGTAGCGCGTGTCGGCCACCATGGCGCGGCGGTAGCAACGCTCCGCCTCCGGCAGCCGGTTCAGGCGCTGGATGGCGGTGCCCATGTTGCTGAACGGGATGCCGGCCCGGAAGGGATCGATCGCGATGGCGTGGCGGTAGCAGGCGATCGACTCCTCCAGCCGTTCCATCCCCAGGAGGGCGTTGCCAAGATTGTTCATGGCGTCGCCGAAGTCCGGCGCCAGACGCACCGCGTGCTTCAGCACCGTCGCCGCGTCGTTATGGCGCTTCATGTCGTTGAAGGCCATGCCCATGACGTTGAGCGCGTTGGCGTCGTCGGGGTTCACGGTCAGCGCGAAGCGCAGCGGCGTCAGCGCGTCGGCGGGGCGGCGCTGGGCCAACAGCGACCGCGCCTGGTTGTGGATGGGGAAGACCTGGTGCGGCGCCAACCGGCCGCACCGCACATAGGCGGCGAACGACTCCGGATGGCGTTCGGCGTTGCGCAGGATGTTGCCCAGCCCGTCATACGCTTCCACGTGATCGGGGCGGAGCGCGATAGCGCGACGGAAGGCGTTGGCCGCCTTCGCCCACTCCTTCATCTCGCCCAGCGCGCAGGCGAGCTGGAAGTGGATGCCCGGCTGGTCCGGCCGCTGGCGCAATGAGGCGCGGTGGGCCTCCGCCGCCAGCGCCGGGTCGCCGTTGAGGAGAAGGGCTCCGGCAAGGTTGTTGCGGGCATCGACATAATCGGGGCGCGCGTTCAACGCCCGGCGGAAGCTGGCGAGCGCCTCGGCAAATCGGCCCTGTGCGCGCAGCACGACGCCCAGGTTGTTCAATCCCTCATGGTATTCGGGTTTTTCAATCACCGACCGCCGGAACGCGCCTTCGGCCTCGGCCAACTGGTGGGAGCACTGGAGGGCGACGCCGAAATTGCTCCAATCGTAGGCGAGCCCGCGCAGGATCGCCGACCGCCGGGCGGGTGCCAGAGCGCCCTGCCAGTCCGCCCTTTGCAGACGCGACACGCCGTAGAGCTTGCACGCCTCGGCGTCGTCCGGGACGAGCACGAGGACGGAACGCAGTTCCGCCTCCGCCTCTTCCAGGCGACCGCCTTGAATGCCCGCCAACCCCTTCCGGAGTCCATCCTCAACCCGATGCGCCCAGTCCTCTGTTCCGCAGCAAACGGTCGCGGCGCTGTCTGGCATAGGGAGAATCGGCATGGGCGCTTCGGTGGTGGACAAGACGATCGGAAAGTCGGGAACATTGGGGCGGCAGGAGGGTTCGGCCCGGCCCAGTCCGGCCTAGCACAAGTATCAGGTGCGCTTGTTCCCGTGGTCAAGGATTGTCGTTGGATGGCATTTTGCAAAGGGACAATGACGAGCGTTCCATACGGCATCGTGGTGCCGGCCGTGTGCGGCCCGATGATCGTCAACCGGTACGACATCAACCAGACCATTGCCCTTCTGAAGACGGGCCGGGTGATCCACCATCAGTAAATCGACCGGCTCTTGTCGGGAAGCGGGGTGGTGAGTGGTGGCGCGTTCGGCCTTCCAGTTCCAGGGCAGCAGACGGTCGAGTTCGGTGGCCTTCACCGTGCCCGACGCCATGCGCTCGAACACGTTGGTGAGCCAGGCGACCGGGTCGACATCGTTGATGCGGGCGGTCTGGATGAGCGGCCTGGACCAGCGATCCCTTCCGCCTCACCCGCCGGCCTGAAAACTCTATGGCCGGGGCACCGCCGACATGAAGGGCTTCGTCGCCGCGGCGATGGCCCTGGTCGAGCGGGCCTCCGGGCGGATGCTCAGCCAGCCTCTGCATCTTGCGCTGTCCTACGACGAGGAGGTCGGATGCCTGGGCGTGCGGCGCCTGATCGACATGATGGCGGCCCTGCCGGTTCGTCCGCGCTTTTGCATCGTCGGCGAACCCACCTCGATGCAGGTGATCACGCCCCACAAGGGCAAGACGGCGCTGCGCATCGACTGCCGGGGAGTCGGCTGTCGATCGCGACGGTGCTCGGTTTCGGCGTGTCGCCGCATACCAGCCACCATGTCCGGCGTAGTCGGTCGAGCAAGCGGCGCTACAGTCCGGTCCATCCGGCGGGCTGGCCCAGACACCCGCGGCCGATTATAACGGGTACGAACGAATAACGCCGAAGGCCTATCGGACACCGATGCCTATCACGCTTCTCGATCCCGCCGACTATCGTCGCATGCCGTGGAAAAACGGCGGTGGAACCACCACGGAAATCGCGCAGGCGCCCCTGCCCGGCGACGCTGGCCGCTTCCTGTGGCGAGTCAGCATCGCCGATGTGGCCGGGGCTGGCCCCTTTTCCGCCTTTTCCGGCTATGAGCGGCTGATCGCCGTGGTGGAAGGGGCCGGCATGCGCCTGACCGTGGACGGCGTGCCGCTGACCTTGCACCACCGCGCCCCCGCCTTCCGCTTTTCCGGCGACGCCGTGGTGGAATGCGCCCTGCTGAACGGGCCGGTCCGCGACTTCAATCTGATTGTCGACCGCGAGCATGCCGATGGCCAACTCGACCTCGTCCCGGCCGGAGACTCCGCCGCGGTGCCGGGGACGGGAACCGCCCTCGTCCACGCGCTCGATGGCAGCGTGACCCTGCGCACGGCGGCTGGTGAGGTTCACGTTCCGGCGGGCTGGACCGCCCGGCTGAACACTACGCCCGGCACCGTGGTGCCGGAGCCGGGCGCACACGCCGTGGTAGCAGTCGTCACGGTCGCTCAAGAAGCCGGTAGCAGGTAACGGGCCGTTGTACAGGCAGGATTTGGCTTATGCCAAACCCGGCGTCCCACCCTTGATTCACCGTTTTGAGCCTTGCACCCAAATCGGTCCATCAGTCGGCAAGGCCCGACGAAACCGTCGCATACCTGGGGGCCTTCACGCTGCGTGGTGGACGGCCCCTACGGCGCAAAGTGGAAGTCCATCAGAGACATTCCCGATCACAGGAATCCGGCGCCGGCGTGGTCCTTGAAGAGGTCGGCGTCGCGCACGTAGCCGGCCAGCACGTCGAGGGACTCATGCCGCGACTGGTCGCGCATCTTGAACAGCGACGCTCCGGTGGCGGCGGCCGAGGTGAGGAAGCCGGCGCGCAGGCTGTGGGCGCCGAACTCAGCGGCGTTGAGCCCGACGGCGGCGGCGCGTTCCTTGAGCACCAGCGCCACCGCCTCGCCGCTCATCGCCGCCTCGGTCACGCGGTCGCCCTTGCGCATGCGGCGGAACACGAACCCCTCGGTGACGCCCCCCGCCTGCAGCCACGCCTCCAGCAGAGCCAGCGGGCGGATGCGCAACCCGCGCGGCACGGCGATGGTGCGGCCTTCACCCTCCTGATCGGTCTTTGATTTTGGGATCAGAACGCGCAGGCCGTCCTCGGCCCGCGTCAGATGCTCGAAGCGCAACGCGGCAAGTTCGGAACGCCGCATGGCCGAGGCCAGCCCGAAGGCGATGAGGGCGCGGTCGCGGAGGTTGCGGGCGCCGGTTTCCGGGATGGCCTTGAGGATGGTGCGCACAAGGTCATGGGTGGCGGCCCGCTTCTTCTTCGGCGCAGCGCCATGGGTGCGGCGGATGCCGGGGTGTTTCCAGCAACTCTGCGAAAATATACGGTAGCGTATTGCGCGCCATATTAACCGGAGGGATCGACGCCGTGGGTTCTGGCGCGCCCGAGGGTCAGGCTTCGACCGGTTCCGGCAGGGTGAAGGCGGGCATGATGCGGTTGACGAAGTAGACGCCGCTGGGCACGACGTGGCGGCGCTGGAGCGGCCAAACGTGGGTGAGATCGTCATCGGCGATGGCCAAGCCGTCGCTGCGCAGCTGGGTCACGATGCGCTCCATCTGCAGGGTGTACCACAGCACCACGGCGTTGGACAGCAAGCTCAGGCAGCTGGCCTTGTTCATAATCGCCTCGACGTCGCCGGTGCGGAACTCGCCCTGGTTGGCGAAGAACAGCCAGCGAGCCAGGGCGTGGCGGGATTCGCCGCGGTTGAGCTGGGCCTGGATCAGCCGGCGGAACGGGGCGTCGTGCAGATAGCGCAGAATATTCCGCGTCTTCACGAGGCGGCCCAGGGCGGTCAGTGCCTTGGCGATGCGGTCGCTGGGCCCGCCGGCGGTGAGACGCTGCAGTACGACGTGGGCCGGGGCAGTGCGGGCCTTGAGCGATGCCGCGATGCGCACGAGCTGGTCCCACTGCTCGACGATGAGCGCCGTGTCGATGGTCCCGGCGAACAGGCCGGCGACCGCATCGGGAACCTGGGCGCCGTCCGGGCGCCACAATCGCTGGTCGGCCAGATCTTTCAGCCGGGGCATGAAGTCGATCCCCAAGAGATGGCAGAGGCCCCACAGGGGCTCGGTAATTATATGGACACCTGCGCCGGAGGCGCTGGTTTTGCGTTCTTCCGGTGTAGCGCGGCACCGAACGTGAGAAGGCGGCGACCATGACGCCGTTGGTATCGCCGTGAGTGTCGACCAGCACGCCTTGCATCCGGATCGGATGGTCCGCCTTCAGCAAGGCCTTATCAAGCCTGGCCCTTGCGGGCCACCGCCTGAGGCGGCCGTGGGCTTGACAAGGCCTTGCCTTCAGGCGGCTCGTTCCACCATCGGATGCAAGGCTCGGTGTCGCTGGGTCGTCACGGCGTGATCGCCGCGTATGGCAGTTGCCTTTGCAGGAGAGGACGATGGCCCAGGTGGTCCGCACACCCGGCCAGAGCGCCGGTGTCAAGCTCGTCGCGGCGGATGGCGAGGCGGTCGCCATCGTGGCCGATTTCCTCGGCCATTTGCTGGCGCAGGGATGCCCGCCGAACACCATCACCGCCTACGCCTACGACTTGCGCCACCTCTGGACCTTTCTGGAGGCGCATCGGCTGGACTGGGAGAGATTCGCCCCACCCGATGCGCTCGGGCTGCTGGCGCATTTGCGCAGCGTTCCCGTTCCCCGGCGGCGCTGCGGCGGCCCGTCGGTGCCGGTGGGCGGCCCCGATGACCGCGTCATCGGGCTCTCGCCGGCCGCCATCAACCGGGCGCTCGCCGCGGTGTCCTCCTTCTACGAATTCACCATCCTGGCCGGCCGCCGGCACGGGACCAATCCGCTCGGCCGGGAGGACGACCGGGCCGCCGCCCGCGTCAGCGAGCGGCATCGGCCGTTCCTCGAGGGGATCACCCGGCAGGCCCCGATCCGGCGGACCGTGCGGGTCAAGATGGTGCACCGGGTGCCGCGGCCGCTGGACTCCGCGCAGGTCGAGGCGCTGCTCGGCGCGCTCCGCTGCCGGCGGGATTTCGCGCTGATCCGCCTCATGCTGGACGGCGGTCTGCGTCCCGGCGAGGCGCTGGCCCTTCGGCTGGCCGACGTCGCCTACGGCCGCCGCCGGGTCGTTGTGCGCCATGGCGGCGATCATCCCAAGGGGGCCCGCGCCAAGTCGCGGATCGAACGGGTGGTGGACCTGCATGAGCCGGCCACGCTGGCCGCCGTGGCCGATTACGTGATGATGGAGCGGCCCCGCGATGCCGAAAGTCCGTTCCTGTTCCTGGTCGGTGGCCGCGGCCGCCGGCGGCTGGAACCGATCGGGTACGCGGCCCTGGCCAAGCTGTTCGCGCGGGCGGCGGCACGGGCCGGGATCTGCGAGCCCTGGATGACGCCGCACGCCCTGCGGCACACCCACGCCACCCGCCTGTGGGAGGGCGGCATGCGCGAACTCGCCCTGCAACGGCGTCTCGGCCATGCCTCGCCGGAGTCCACGCGGATCTACACGCGCGTGTCGGATGCGGCTGTCGTGGCCGAGTACCGGCGCGCGCTCGGGATTATGGCCGAGCCACCGCCCATCCCGGACCGGGAGCCGCTGGCATGAGGGCCGGGCCAGTCTCCGCGGCGGCGGTGCGGGCGCAAAGCGCGCCGCCGCCGGTGTTTGCGGCGCGGCACTGCGCGGCTGACGAATACGACGCCTTCCTCGACACGCTGCCGATCCGGCCGGCGTTCCGGCGCCAGCGGCACAACTTCCAGCGCCGGTTTGCCCGGTTCTGGCCCAACCTCGAGGATTGGCTGTCGGCTCCTCTGGCGGAACGCGTCGGCCGGTTGAACACGCAGACGCGGGCGACCGTGAGCCATCGCGTCTCGCACCAGGCGCGCAGTTATCTCTACTACCTTGCCCTGACCGATCACGTCCGTCTCGATTACGAGTGGCTGCTGGCCATCGGCGACCTGCGCCTCATGGACGTGGCGCGGCCGCTTGGGATCGATCTCGGAATCGACGAACTCAGCGGCGCGGTGAGCCGGCTCGGCTTCCATCCGGACTCGGCCCGGCTCGCGATGCATTGGGCGGTCGGCCGGATCGCTCTGCACACCGGCCTTCGGGACCCGGGCGCCTTCCGGGCCGAGCATGTCGAGGACCTGCTCGCGGCGGTGCGCCGCTTCGGCGAGCGGCCCGACATCGGTGCGTTCTACGGCTCGGCGGAGTGCTACCGCGTCTCGCCGAGCAAGGCGTGGATCACGCACCTCCATCAGCTCCAGCTGGTGCTGTTCCACCGTGGTCAGGTTCATGAACAGCCGCGCAAGGTCATGCCCCTCTATGCGGCTCAGCCATCGGTGCGACCGGAGATGCAGGCCGTTGTCGATCGGTGGCTGGCCGTCCGCCGGGTGACGGACCGGCCAGCCACCGTCTATCGCCTGGGCCTGGGGTTGCGCCGTTTCCTCGAGTGGCTGGCCGTCGCCGAGCCGGAGATCGGCAGTTTCGCCGCGGTCACCCGCACCCATGTTCTCGACTTTTTCGCGGCCATGGCGAGTCAGCCGCAATCGTACAACGGGCGGCCCCTGGCTCCTCTGGCGGCGGCAACGCGACGGGCCCGGACCTCGGCGCTGAGCCTGTTCTTCCGCGAGACCGCCGCCCTGGGGTGGGACGGGGTGCCGGGGCGACCGCTGATCGAGGGCCGCGACCAGCCGCGTCCGCCCCTTCGCATCCCGCGCTTCATTCCGGCCGATGAGCTGGCGACGTTGATGACGGCGATCCAAGACCTCGCCTGTCCGTTCCAGCGCGCCGCTCTGCTGACGGCCCGGTGGTCCGGCGCCCGCCGTGGGGAAATCCGGCGGCTGGCGGTCGATGCCCTGGATCGTTACCCGGACGGCACGGCGCGGCTGCGCATTCCGGCCGGCAAGACCCACCGCGAGCGGATGGTGCCGTTGCACGACGAGGCGGCCGAGGCGTTGCGTCTGGTCGTCGCGCAGCGCACCGGGGGTGTCGAGCGGGCCTTCACCGACGACCTCACCGGGTTGCCGGTGCGCTACCTGTTCATGGCGCATGGCAAACTGCTCTCGATCTTTTACCTGTTCGACACGGCGCTGCAGAAGGCATGCACGGCGGCCGGTCTGACCGACGCCGCCGGACGCGGCACGGTTTCCGCGCACCGGTTCCGGCACACCGTCGGCACGCAGCTCGCCGAACGCGGCGCCAAGCTGCACACGATCATGAGCGTGCTCGGCCACCGCAGCCCGGGCATGTCGATGGTATATGCCCGCATCAGCGATCCGGAAGTGTTGAGGGATTATCAAGCGGTGCTTGGACCGGGCGCGGTGATCGCCGGTCCGGGGGCCGCCGCGTTGCACACCGGCGCGCTGCCGGCCGCGGCCATCGACTGGTTGAAGACGAACTTCTTCAAGACGGAACTCGAGCTCGGTCATTGTTTGCGCCTGCCGGCGGAAGGACCGTGCGAATGCGACCTCTGCCTGTCCTGTGCCCGCTTCGTCACCACATCGGCCTACGCGCCGCGGCTGCGCGAGCGCCACCGTGTCGAACTGGAGTTGGCCGAAGACGCGCGACAGCGCGGCTGGAGCAAGGAGATCGAGCGCCATTGTGCCGTCGCCGCCAGGATCGAGCGCCTGCTCGCGGATCTCGGCGCGCCGTTGCAGGGTGAGTGAACTCTTCCGGACTGCCGCCTCCCAAAGCTGCTTGACTTGTCCACATAACCGTATGCCCCTGGGTATCGGCATGCAGGGTGTCGGGCTGGAGAGCTGGCCGGCTCTCGGTGACGAAGTCCAGAATGTGGTTGCCCTCCCAGGCGCCGCAGGCGATGAAGCGGGAGAACAGGGCGATGTAGGTGTCCGACACCAAGTAATAGCCGATGCCGCCATAGCCGCCGTAGCGGATGTGGTACTCGGACATCAGACTCTGCGGATGGAGATCCCATTGCGTGCCATCGGCCGAAGCCGATCGGCCTGACCCCCAGTGCCGCGGCAGATCGAAGCCGAGCTATGAGGGAAAATGGGTGACGGACGGATCAGGCGGCGTGCTGTGACGCGGTGTCGATGACCTCGATGCCGTCGCGGAATGTGACGCCACGGATCACCTTGGGCAACTGGTTTTCACCCTGGAGACGGCGCCAGGTTTTCGCGGCGGCGGAGACCAGCTTGAAGACCATCAGCTTGGCGGTATCCTGCGAGAGCGCTCCCTTGGTGCGGAAGGTTCGGTGTCGGACGGTGGCGAACACGCTCTCGATGGGATTGCTGGTCCGGATGTGATCCCAGTGTTCGGCCGGGAAGTCGTAAAAGGCGAGCAGCTCGGCGCGGTCCTTGGTCAGGCAGTCCACCGCTTTGGCGTACTTGATCGCGTATTTCTTCACGAACGTCGCCATGGCGGTTTCCGCGGCGGCGCGGTCCGGGGGCATCCAGATCTCCCGCAAGTCCTGCTTCATCGCCGGCTGCACCGTTTTGGCCACCTTGTTCAGGACGTTGGCGGTTTTGTGCACCCAGCACCGTTGCTGCCGGGTGGTGGGGAAGATCTCCTCCAGCGCCTTCCAGAAGCCCAGCGCTCCATCGGCGACCGCGAGTTCCGGGGCGATGGTGAGGCCGCGCGCCTGGATGTCCACCAGCAATTCGCGCCAGCTTTGCGCGCTCTCGCGCACGCCGACCTGGAAGCCGACCAGTTCCTTCCGGCCCTCCGGGGTGGCGCCGATGATCACCAGCATGCACTCGGCCACCGGCTCCATGCGGGCCTGCAGGTAGACGCCATCGGCCCAGATGTAGACGTAGCGCCGGGCCGACAGGTCGCGCCGTTGCCAGCGTGCGTAGTCGGCCGCCCACTCCTCCTTGAGCCGGCCGATCACCGAGGCCGACAGGTTCGGGGCGTCCTTGCCGAGCAAGGCGCTCAGCGCCTCCTGGAAGTCTCCGGTGGAGACGCCGCGCAGATAGAGTACCGGCAGCAGCGCGTCCAGGCTCTTGGTCCGCCGCGCCCAACGGGGCAGGATCGCCGAGGTGAAGCGGACCCGCTCGCCAGCCTCGGCGCCGCCACGGTCGCGCACCTTGGCGCGGCGGACCGGCACTGGCCCGATCCCGGTCTGGATCGTCCGTTCGGGACCATGGCCGTGCCGCACAACCCGCTCGCGGTCGTCCGGCAACGTGACGTCCTTCATAGAGGCCAGGAAGCTTTCCACCTCCGCCTTGATCGCCTGCTCCAGCAGCCGGCGGGCACCAGCGCGTAAGATGGCGGTCAGCGGGTCATCGATCTCCTCCGGCTGACGAAGCCGGACAACCTTGATATTCTCATCCATGGCGTATCGCTCCCTCGTGGAGGTTCAGGCAGGTTTCGTCACCCACCTCGATACGCCGCCCTCTTCAGACCGTCATCACCCAGTTTCCCGCATAGCTCCTCGAAGCCGGCGTAGGCGTCGATCACGGTGGTGATCGCGGCGTCCAGCGCGTCCTCGGTGATGTGCCGCTGGTTGATGAAGGCGATCTGCCGCCGGTCCAGGTCCTTCATGGAGCGCGCGGCCTGGGAAGGACCCAGCTTGCAGCCGTAGCAGAAGACGGTGGCGAGGTATCGTTCCTGCAGCCGCTCGATCCGGGCGTCGAAGCCGGAAATCGGGCCGAAGTGGCGGGTCCAGTTCAGCCAGTGCTCGGTGTCGGCCAAGGCGTCCACCAGATCGACCGGGGCGAGCCGCTCCTTCAGCTGACGCTCCAGGTCGGCGGCGCCGGCGGCCTCGGGCTTGGCGCGCAGGCGCTTCAGGACCGGCTCGCCGTTCACGATCTCGACATGCTCGTTGTCGGGGAATGCGGCATTGACGGCCTCCGCCGTCGTTGCCAGCCGCTCACGCAATGCGGCGACGATCTCCTGGGGTGTGGCCGGCAGGCCCGCCTGCTCGGTGTAAGCGGCGATCTCCTGTTCGTAAGTTTCCCACGGGACAAGCTGGGCGCGATAGTCGCTGTAGGCATCGCTGCCCGGGATACACAGGTCGCCCGACCGGAGGTTGTTCATCACCTGGGTGAACAGGCACAATTCGAAAGCCCGGCGATCCACGGTCGCCGGCATCGGATCGCGGCCGTTCTGCCCGGTGACCAGCGGCCACCAGGCCGGCGACACGAAGGAAAGATCGAGCCCTGGCCGACGCTCCTGGTCTTCGACGTTTGTTTCGTCATCAGCAACGCGCAGGGTGGAGCCGCGCCGGGACCGCTGCTTCAGCACGAACGCAACGGCGTCTTCGATGCTGCGGTCCTGCGACGTCGATGTCAGGGGCACGATCTCCAGAAAACGCAGAAACGCCCCGCGCAGCCCGCGATAGAAGCGGGGCAGAAACGGCAAGTGGTTGTGGCCCGCCGCGGCGGCATGGGCCTCGCAGCGATCGAGGATCGTGTCGGCGTCCGGCAGCAGCAGGGCTTCGATGGCGGCCAGACGTTTCTCGCCGCTGCCCTCGGCGCGGCAGGCGATCACCGCCTCGCGCAGCAGGGCGATGAGTGCGCCGGCCTGTTCGGTCTGTTCGAGCTGATGAAGCCGCAGGGCGTCCTGCGCGCGGGCGTGCATGCGCTGCATCTGCCGGATGAACATGTCGGCCAGATCGTCGAGCGTCCGCGCGATCTGGCTTTGCAGCAGCGCCGCCATCAAGGCCAGCCGCTTGGGCTCGACCATCCGGGATAGCACGTTGGCGGTGAGGCAGCGCGCCTCGGCGGCGAAGTGGCGAACCTTGGCATCCGGGACCTCGGCGAACACCGCGGTGCCGGCGCCCTGCTCGCGCAGCCAATCGAGATGCCGCAGGAACTCCTGCAGGTTGCGCGGGGTCGGCCGCTTCGGTTCGGTTTTCACGCGGTCCCAGGCGGTGCGCGTCTGGCCGGGCGGCAGGACCAGCAATCCGTTCAGGCGTTCCCGCACATCGGCGGGCAGGGCGTTGGTGACCTGCCGGTGGTACCCACGGTTGACCGCGGCGCGGGCGGCCAGGGCGATCCGCAGCAGGGTGTCGAAGGCCGGCAGTTCAAGCCGCTGGCGCACCAACTCCTCGATGGAGGCGTTGATGATGTCGGCGGCCTCGTCCCGGGCGCGGGCCGCTGCGACACTGGCCCGCACGGCGGTGCGCCGGATCGTCGGGCCATCGTTGGAAACACCGACGAAGTCCCGTACCGCCGCCGTGAGGCGGACGCGGTAGGTGGAGCTGTCGTAATCGGGCAGCGTGTCGAGAGCGCCACGGAGATCGGCGATGGTGGCCAGATGGTCGCGGATCGCGGGTGGCACCTGCCCCAGGGCGACGAAGTAGCCCAGGTGCTGATAGGTTTTGAGCAGGACGAGCAAGGCAAGCCGCGGCCCAGCCCGCCGGGTGCGCCCAACGACGAAGACCATCTCCGCCGCCGTCGGCGTGAAGCCGGCCAGTTCCGCCATGCCAGGCGACACCGCCAAGCGCGGATAGGCGGTGTCCTGGATCAGGGGCATCGCGGAAAATCCAAGGTCGCGGGTCCGGGAGCGCCATCGGCCGACCCGGTCTGTCACTTATCCTATTCACGGACCGTTTGCATGTCATAGTCTGCGAGACCGATTGCGTGACCGTTCGGCGCCGGATGACGACGCCGGTTTCCGGTGTCACGCAATTGGCCGTTGGCGTGACGGGAGGGAGCATGCTTCTCGGCTACATGCGGGTGTCCAAGGCGGATGGGTCGCAGGTCTTCGACCTGCAGCGCGACGCCTTGCTCGTCGCCGGCGTCGATCCCCAATGCCTGTACGAGGATTTGGGCTCGGGCCGTCGCGACGACCGGCCCGGGCTGAGGGCGTGCCTCAAGGCGCTGCGCGGCGGCGATACCCTGGCCGAGTTCGAACGCGAACTCATCGCCGAACGGACCCGGGCCGGCTTGGCCGCCGCGCGCGCCCGCGGCCGGACGGGCGGGCGGAAATTCAAGATGACCGCGGCGAAGCTGCGTCTCGCTATGGCGGCCATGGGCAAACCGGAAACGAAGGTGAACGAGCTGTGCCGGGAACTGGGCATCACCCGGCAGACGCTCTACCGTCATGTCGGACCCGACGGCTCCTTGCGGGAGGACGGCCGTAAGCTGCTCGACCGGCGCCATGGGTGACGGAATCACCCGGAAAGCCGACGTTTCGGCGTCCACAGGGCGCGAAAAACGCGGTTGAGGGACATGCCGCCCCCTGTGTGAACTTTACGCAGCTTGGTGCTCCGTTTGTAATCTGACGGGCCCGGCGGGGACGATGTGGCGGACGATCAGCCGGGCATCCTCGACGATGATCCGGTCGACGACCAGCTGCAAGACTTTGCGCTTGATGTCGAAGGAGGGGTCGACAAGGGACTCCTGAATGCTGGCGCAGAAGTCGTCGAGGTCTTGCAGCAGGCGGATTTCCTGCTCGCGCTCCTGGCGTTGGCGCCCGATCTCGTCCAGGCGCGTGCGCAGCATCCGCCCGCGGTCCTCGACCTGATGGCGGCGGTCGCTCAGTTCGGGAAGCTCAATGACGCCGGCCTGGTAGGCATCGATCAGGCGCTGCACCTCGCGCTCCAGGGTCCGCAGCGTGCGCTCCAGCCGTTCCGCCTCGCGCTCCTCCGCCGGGTGAACCGCCGGGTCGCCGCGGCAATCCTCATAGCGGGCGCGCAGCAGGGCGGGATCGGCGAGCAGGCCGCGGACATACTCCCAGACCTCGGCCTCGACCCGGGCGGCCGCCACACTGCGGCCCGTGCAGCGCCGGCCAGCGTCGTGCTGGCGCGCCGAGCAGACGTAGCGCCCCCGGTTGTCCCCCGCCCCCGACCATTCCCCCACCATGCGCCGGCCGCACTGGCCGCACTGGCCGCAGATCAGCAGCCCGCGCAGCAGGTACTCGTGCTTGGTGTTGTTGCGCCGGGCCTCGGCCCGGTTGCGCGCCCGTTGCTCCTGGGCCAACTGCCAGAGTTCCGGCTCGATGATCATGGGAACCGCAACCGCGATCCACTCCTCGCGCGGGCGCAGCGTCCGGCCGCGCCCGTTGCCCGGCCGACGGTCCTTGTAGCCGGCCTGACCGCGTGGACGCCGGGCATCGCAGCGTTGGTGCCGGTTGCGCATCGCCTGCCCGGTGTAGATGGGGTTGCGCAGGATGTCGATGACCGTGCTCTGCGACCACGCCCGACCGGGGCCGCCCCGCGGCGCGATGCCCTGCTCGTTCAGGCGGCGCTGGATGGCGTAGGACGTCAGCCGCTCCTCGACCAGCCAACGGTACATCTGCTGGACCAGTTGGCTTTCCGCCTCGTCGACCACCAAGCGCGGCGGCGTGGTGTCGGTCTTGCGCAGGTAGCGGTAGCCGTAGGGCGCCTTGCCCCAGCTGGCCCGGCCCTGGCGCGTCGCGAACAGCCGGCCCCGGCGCATGCGCTCCTGGATCAGGGCCCGCTCGTACTCGGCGAAGACGCCCTGCATCTGCAGCAGCATGCGGTGCTCCGGGCTGCCGTCGAAGGCGTGGTTCAGGAAGATCGTCTCGCAGCCGGCGCGCGCGAGTTCCTCCAGCAGGAGCACCTGATAGGCGTAGTGCCGGGCCAGCCGGTCCGGGGCGGCGATCAGCACCGCCGCCAAGCCGCCTTCCGCGGCGAGATCGCGCAGCCGGTCCAGCGCCGGGCGATCAAGGCGGGCGCCGCTGTAGCCATCGTCGGCGAAGACCAGGTCCGGCGGCACCTGGAAGCCGCGCTCGGCGGCGGCGCGGTGCAGGGTCTCCAACTGGCTGGCGATGGTCTGCTCCTTCTCCTGCTTGTCCGAGGAGACCCGGGCATAGAGCGCCGCCGCCTTCAGCCATGGGCGGCCGGACGCAGCGGCATCGCGACCGGCGTCGCCCGGTCGTTCGGAAGCGGCGGGCGGAAGAGCTTGGGCCGCTGGCTCCGCAGCAGATCGAGAGCCTGCCAGACCCGATGGCGTGCATCGCGACATGGAATCCTCTCCCCAACACAGCTCGTCGGCGCCGCCGGCCCCGCTGGCCGACCGCGCCCCATGTCCAGCTCCGGCATGATCGTGTCCTCCCTGCGAACCCGCCACCCTTCCCGGCGAGGCGCAGAGAGCAAGGGTCAGCCGGACGCGGGTGGGCGCGGGCCGGTCCGGCGACGGCCTGGACGGGCGCCAGGAGCCCTCCACAAGGGCATAACAGTTTCAAAGCGCAGCCAGTGCCGGTTTATGAACGGAACGCCGGTTGCCCCCGCCCATCAAACCACACTTCGTTCGTTCGGGCCTCAACGGCGATCTCGACGACCTCATCCGAGGCCGCTATCCCGCCTTCCGGATGTCCACCGCCACCAAAGCTGCCCCCGTTTTGTGATGGGCTCCCTCATAGGCCAAGCATAGGCAGTTTCACTGGAATGGCCAGTTTCATCAACCGCTGAAAACACTGACATCAGTGAAGCGATGGTTGACATTTTCAGCGAATTGGCTATTTTCAGCGAATGCTGAAAGCCCATAGTTCAATGTTCGAGCTTGAATACCGCGCGTCGGAGGCGTTGAAGGAGCTTCTGGCCCGCGTGCCGATTATCACAGTCGTTGGGCTTGACGTCGAGAAACACGATGCGGTCGATATCCTCGTCCACATCGGCGTTGATGGCCACCGCCACGTCCTAGCTTGCGCGGTCAAATCCAGCGGTCAGCCCCGCCATGTGCGGACAGCCATACTTCAGTTGCGCGATTACGCTGCCCGTAAGGGCAAGGGCGCGGTTCCGCTCCTGATTGCTCCCTACCTGTCGTCCGAGGCGCAGGCAATGTGCCGCGAGGACGGCATGGGCTTCCTCGATCTGGAGGGAAACGCTTGGCTGGCTTTCGATGGCGTGTTCATCGAGCGCCTCGTCGCCAACAAGCCTCCGGTGGAGCGCCGCGAACTCAAGTCCATCTTTAAACCGAAATCCGCCCAGGTCCTGCGGGTACTGCTACGCGATCCCCGGCGCGCATGGCGGGTAACTGAACTAGCCGAGGCTGCGGCGGTCAGCCTCGGGCATGTGAGTAATGTCCGCACGGCCCTGCTCGACCGGGAATGGGCGCAGGCCGATCACCATGGCCTGTCCTTGACTGCGCCGGACGCGCTCCTGGATTCCTGGCGGGACGCCTATGAGGCTCCGGCGGGCAGGCGCCTGGGATTCTACACGACCTTGCACGGCGCGGCCTTTGAGAACGCCGTACGGCAGGCGCTCGCCGCAGCGAACGAACATGGCCATGCCGTGCTCGCATCCTTCTCCGCGGCGCAGTGGATGGCTCCATATGCCCGGACCGGTTCCTATTACTTCTACGCCGACGAAGCCGGACTCGACGCTTTGCGACACGGGTTGAAGCTCTCTGCGGCGACCAAGGGAGAAAACGTGATCGTCACCTTGCCAAAGGACCCGGGTCTCTTCCGCGACGCGGTGGAGCCTGCTCCTAGCCTCTTCTGCACCAGTCCGGTCCAGACCTATCTCGATCTCGCCATTACGGGCGAGCGGGGACGTGAGGCCGCCGACCACTTGCGACAGGAAAGGTTGACATGGCTGCGATAGTTTTCCAAGAGCCGCAATCTGCGGCCGATTACGATGACCGCACGACCGCAGCTGTGAAGGCGGTGTTGCTGGAGATAGGCCAAATCCTCGGAAGCTTCCAGGGCAAGTTTGCCGTCGTCGGCGGTGCGGTACCGTGGCTTTTGCTTGGCAACGAGGAGATGCCCCATGTTGGCACGCTCGACGTCGACCTTGGGCTGGACGCCGAGGCTTTGGGCGACGGCGAGTACAAGACGCTAGTCGAGGCATTGATGGGCAATGGTTACCATCAGCGTCAAGAGCTTCGGCGCTTTCAGTTGGTCAGGCAGGTTCCGGCACAGGACGACGGTGCCCCAATCGATGTCATCGTCGATTTTCTGATGCCGCGCGACGCCGAGATCGTGAAGAACACCCCGCCCCTGCTCAGTGAGTTCGCTGTGCAACGGGCGTCCGGCGCCGATTTAGCGCTGCGCTTCTACCAGATGGTGGCCATCGACGGCCCGATGCCGGGCGGGGGCAAGAACCGCGTGGAGATTGCCGTCGCCTCTATCCCCGCCCTGCTGGCGATGAAGGGACATGCCCTGAACGGCCGCCTCAAGCAGAAAGACGCCTACGACGTCTATTACTGCATCCGGAACTATCCGGATGGGATCGACGCCCTGGCCGACGCCTGCCGGCCCCTGCTAGCGCATCCAAGTGGTGAGCAGGGCTATCGCTACATCGCCGCGAAGTTCAATGAGGTTGACGGGTATGGGCCGACCTGCGTACGGAACTTCGTTGAGGGGACGCAGATCCTCGGGGAGCGCACGCCGGACCAATGGCAGCAAGACGCCTTTGGTCAGGTTGACGCTTGGCTTCGGGCGCTGGGACTCGGCCCGAATTAACGAACTGCGCGCTCGACTCACATGAGGGAGGGTTGGTCAGGTGGTACAGTCCTTGCGGGCAAAGCGCGCCTCAAACACCATGCCGTTCTTCGGATAGGTGTTGGGCAACCACGAGATGCTGCGCTTGCCGGCCGGACAGATCACTTCCTGGCGGTCCCAGTCGACTATGAACTGGGACTTCAAGGTGAGCGAGCTGTGCCGGGAACTGGGCATCACCCGGCAGACGCTCTATCGCCATGTCGGACCCGACGGTTCCTTGCGAGAGTACGGCCGCAAGCTGCTCGAGCGGCGACATGGATGACAGAACGGCCTTGAAGGCTCGAACGAACGAAATGCGCAAATTTGACCTATAAGCGGACAAACCCGGAACAGCCACGCTGAAGGTTCCTGGAGAATCAACAGCTTGGCTTGCGCTGCCCCCTCTCCCTCGTTAGCGGTGCCCTGTCGGGAATCAGATGATTCCCGTGGGCCTCCGGCCGGCACGTCCGGAGGCCCTTTTCAGGCTGAAATTCTGTACGGCAAACCCTGTCGGAATAGGGTATTATACGGGAACCATTTCCAAGGGGTTTTCCGCACATGCTGGTCGGCTACATGCGCGTCTCCAGCGATGGCGACCGGCAGGCGGTGGACCTCCAGCGCGACGCGCTGCTCACCGCCGGCGTCGATGAAGGCCGTCTCTTCGAAGATCACGCCAGCGGCAGCCGCGACGATCGCCCCGGGCTGGCCGAGGCGCTCGCTTCCTGCGGCCGGGCGATTGTCTGGTCGTCTGGAAGTTCGACCGCCTGGGCCGCTCCCTGCCGCACCTGCTGACCACCGTCACCGGCCTCAAGACGCGCGGGGTGGCGTTCCGCTCCCTCACCGAGGGGATCGACACCACCACGCCCCAGGGCGAGTTCCTGTTCCACATCTTCGGCGCGCTCGCCCAGTTTGAGCGCTCCCTGACCCAGAAACGGGTCATGGCCGGTCTCGCCGCCGCCCGCCGGCGTGGCCGCCGCGGTGGCCGTCCGCCCATCATCGACGCCGAAAAGCTCGCCGCGGTGATTGCCGCCCTCGACGGCGGCGCCAACAAGGCTGCGGTCTGCCGCACCTTCGGCCTCAAGCGCAGCACCTTGATCGACGCACTGGCCCGGATCGGCTGGGCTCCCGGCGTCCAATCAGGGGTTCTAGAGCGTGTCGTCAGTTGAGCCAGATGACAGCCGAGACGAGGTAAACGGCGGCCAGAAAGGTGCTGGCAAGCTTGTCGTAGCGTGTGGCAATGGCCCGGAA
>NZ_JBPXMQ020000034.1:0-68612 GCF_053470405.2 Azospirillum mesophilum | reverse complement strand
TCCACAATTTCCAAGAACCCGCGGCGCCACCTGGGGAACCGCAAAACCCCGCGCTCAGTCCCGTATGAGGAGTGAGCCGCCAGGGCCAGATTGTCATCTGTTTTCCGACCCGGCGGCGCTTCGTCAGCGGCCACCGCGTCGGGAGGCGCTTTATATGCCCCCTCCTCCGGATCGCGCAAGCGGTTTTTTCGACCCTCGGCGATTTTTTCGCACGGCGCGTTCGGACGCGGCTTTTCGTAAAATGCCCATCCCTTTCCTGCTGGACCCTTTCATCCCATGCGCCTTCTTCACACCGCCGACTGGCATCTTGGGCAGACGTTGCACGGCATCGCGCGCGATTATGAGCACGCGCGCTTCCTCGACTGGCTGCTGGACACGCTCGACGAACAGGCGGTGGACGCGCTGGTGATCGCGGGCGACGTGTTCGACGGGCAGAACCCGCCGATTCCCGCATTGGGGCTGTTCTACCGGTTCCTGGCGCGGGCCAAGACGCGCCGGCCCGGTTTGGACGTGGTGGTGATCGCGGGCAACCACGACAGCGGCAGCCGGTTGGAGGCGCCCTCGCCGTTGCTGAGCGAGCTGGGCGTGCGCGTCGTGGGCGGCCTGCCGGTGGAGGCGGATGGGCGCTTCGCGCCGGAGCGGCTGGTTTTTCCCCTGCACAACGGTCGTGGGGAGATTGCCGCGCGTTGTATCGCCGTGCCTTACCTACGAGCGGCCGATTTGCCGCCCGTGACGGAGGTGGAGGACGGCATCGACCCGCTGATCGAGGGCGTGCGCCGCGTGTATGACGCCGCGGTGGAGGCGGGGCGCGCCGAGCGCCGACCTGGAGAGGCGATGATCCTGACCGGCCACTGCTACATGCGGGATGGGGCGCTGTCGGAACTCAGCGAGCGCAAAATCCTGGGGGGCAACCTGCACGCCCTACCCGTGGAGATGTTCCCGGAGGATGCTGCCTACGTCGCGCTGGGCCACCTGCACCGGGCGCAGGCGGTGGGCGGCCGGGAGGGGGTGCGCTACAGCGGATCGCCTCTGCCGCTGGCCATCGACGAGGAGACCTACCCGCATCAGGTGGTGCTGGCGGAGTTTGCCGAGGGGCGGCTCGTCCGGCGGGAAGCGGTGCGCGTGCCGCGCTTCGTCGCGATCCGGCGCGTCCCCGGTGGAGGGCGGTTCGCCCCGCCGGAGGAAGTGCTCGCCGGGCTGGGTGCGCTGGAACTGGAAGAGGCCCTGCCGCGTGAAGCCTGGCCCTTCGTGGAGGTGTCGGTGGAGCTGGCCGAACCGCGGCCGGCTTTGCGCGAGGAGGTCGCGGCGGCTCTGGCGGAACGGCCGGCGCGGCTCGTGAAGCTGTCGGTCCGCCTGACCAGCGGCGGCGAATCGCTGGCTGAATCCGCGCCGCAGATGGAATTGGCGGAACTGGCGCCGGAGGACGTGTTCCAGCGGCTTTACCAGCGCACCCACGGAGGGACCCCAGACCCGGCGCTGATGGCGGCCTTCCAGGAGCTGGTGACGTCCGTGCAGGAGAATGCGTGATGCGGATTCTTGCGGTGCGCGGCTGCAATCTCGCCAGCCTTGAGGGGAATTTCGCGGTGGAGCTGGACCAGGATCCGCTGCGCCACGCAGGCCTGTTCGCCATCACCGGCCCGACCGGGGCGGGCAAGAGCACCATCCTGGACGCACTGTGCCTGGCGCTGTTCGACAAGATGCCGCGTCTGCCCGACGGGCGCGGGGTGCAGTTGGGCCGCGACGGCGGAACCGACGCCATCAGCACCACGGACGTGCGCACGGTGCTGCGTCGGGGGGCCGGGTTCGGCTGGGCCGAGGTGGACTTCGTCGGCATCGACGGTGCGGCCTACCGTGCCCGGTGGGAGCTGCGGCGGGCGCGGCAGAACGCGCGCGGGCAGCTCCAGAAGCAGGTCATGAGCCTGTCCAGCATGGACGGCGCGAAGCGCTACGGCGACGGCAAGACGAGCGTCCTGGAGGAGATCGCCGCCCGCCTGGGGCTCAGCTTCGAGCAGTTCCGCCGCGCCGTCCTGCTGGCGCAGGGGGATTTCGCGAATTTCCTGAAGGCGCCCGCGGTGGAACGCTCCGCTCTGCTGGAGTTGCTGACGGGGACGGAGATCTACTCCCGCATCTCCATCGCCGCGCACGAGCGTTGCGTGGTCGAGCAGCGGGCGCTGGAGGCCCTGGACGCGCAGGTCGCCGGCATCGGCGTGCTGGGCGAGGAGGAGCGCGCGGCGCTGGGCGCGGAAGCGGAAACCGCCGCGCAGACCGTCCGGGAGGGCGAGGCCGCCGTCGAGTCGGCGCGCGCCGCCGTCGTCTGGCACGAGCGCGACGCCCAGCTCTCGGCATCGGAGGCCGAAGCCGCCGGTCTGGCCAAGGAGGCCGAGCGCGTCTGGCAGGAGGCCGAACCGCGTCGACAGGAGGCCGCGCTGTTGCGCCGCCTGCACCCGTTGCGGCCGCTGCTGGCCGAGTCGGACCGTTGCGCCCGCGAAACCACCAAGGCGAAAGAGGCGGTGACGCGCGCCGAAGGCGCGGTTACGGCGGCGCGGCAGCTGGTGGAGCAGGTCACCCGACGGCACGCCGAGGCGCGCGGGGCTTTCGAATCCGCCTGCACGGCCCAGGCGGACGCCGAGCCCGCGCTGGAACGGGCGACCGTGCTGGACGCGCAGATCGCGACCCTCGCGGCCCAGCACGCGGAAGCCCTGGCCGACGCCGCAACGGCGAATCAACGCGCCGCAACGCAGCTAAACGCCTGGAACGCTTTGCAGAAGGCGCTTGACGAGGCGCGGCGGGAGGCCGCGGAGCGGGAGCACTGGCTGGCCGGCGAAGCCCCGCTCGCGCCGGTGGCGGAGCAATGGGCCCGCTGGGAGGCCCTGCTTCTTCGATACAGTGAAGACGCGCTGGCGCACCGGGGCGCCGACGCGCAGGCCCGGCTTTGCGGGGACGAGGCGTCGGGGCATGAGGCGGAGATTGGCCGGCTGGCCGGGGTCCGGACGGACGTCGCGGCGGCACGCGACGCCGCAGAACGGACGCTGGCGGCGGTCCAGGCCGAACCGGTCGTCGCGCTGGACGAGGTCAGCCGGCAGCGCACGGCGCTGACCGCAAGACGCGACCGGCTGTCGGCACTCGCCCGGCTGACCGAGAGCGCGGTCCGTCTGGCGGCGGAACAGACGGAAGCGGAGACCGACCGGGCGCAGCAGGCCGCCGCGGCGGGACAGGCGGACGCGTTGGCGGCGGAGTCCAAGGCCGACATCGACCGGCGCCGGGCAGTGCTGGACGAGGCGGAGGCAACGCTGCGCCGCCTGCACCTCGCCCACCGCGAGGATGTGGAGTCCCTGCGCGCCCAACTCACCGACGGGGATCCCTGCCCCGTTTGCGGCGCGACGGCGCATCCGTGGGTGGGCGATGGAACGGCCGGCGGCGCGGCGCTGGAGCGGATGGCCAACGAACAGGAGCGGCGGGTCGCGGATCTCCGGGCCGCGCTGACGGACCGGGTGAAGGCTCACGGCGCGCAGGAAGCCTCCGCGCGGGCGGCGCGGGAGCGCATCGCTGGGCTGGACAAGCGGCTGGCGACCCTGCGGCGGGATCGTGCGGAGGTCGCCGGGCGCTGGTCGGAACTGGCGGTCGGGCTGGACCTGCCGAAGGCCCCGGACTCGGCGGTCGTGGCCTCCCTCCTGGCGGTCACGGAGGCGGAACTGGCGGAAGTCGGGCGGGCCGAGGCCGCGGCGCTCGACCACAAGGCCCGGCTCGACGCCGCCGGGCAGGAGCGGCGGACCCGCGAGGCGGCTCTGGCCGAGGTCGAACGGGCCATTGAGGCGCGCACCCGGCAACGCGAGGCCGCCCGCCACGCGGAGGCCCTGGCCATCGCCGGGCGCGACCGTGCGGCACGCGGCATTGAGGACGCGCGAGCCGCGCTGGCCGCGCCCTTCGCCGCGCTGGACGGGTGGGACGCGGCTCTCCGGACCGATCCGGAGGGCTTCCGGGCCACCCTGGCGGGACGAGTCGCGGAATTTCTGAAGCAGCGCGACGCCCTCGCCCGCGCCTTGCGGACCGGGGAGACGCTGGAGAGCCAGTCGGTGGCCAAGGCGGCCGAGTTGGACGGCGCCCGACAGGCTGAACAGGCCGCGCGCCACCGCGCCGACGGGCTTGCCGGAGACCTGCGGGCGCAACGCGAGGCGCGCGCCGGCCTGCTCGGCGGGCGGGCGGTGACCGAGGTGAAGAAGGAGCTGGCCGAGGCCCGGCAGCGGGCGGAGGCCCTGGTGGACAAGGCCACAGTCGCCCGCCAGGACGCCGCAGCCCGCCTGTCCGCGGCCGAACAGGACCACGCCACGCGCGGCGAGACCGCCCGCCGTTGCGCCGAGGCGGCGGAGAAGGCCGTGGCAGCGTTGGCGACCGCAGCGGCCGGGCGCGACGTGACGGTCGAGGAGGCGCGCGCCCGCCTCGCCCACGGCGAGGACTGGCTGACGGCGGAGGAAAAGGCGCTGGCCGGCCTGGACGCGGCGCGGCGCGAAGCGGCGCTGCTGGTGACGGAGCGGACCCGGTTGCGGAGGGAGCATCAGGCGGTCGGCCAGCCCGCCGCCACGGTGGAGGAAGCGCGCGCCGCCGTGGTCGAATCGAATCGACTGTTGCAGGAGGCGCGCGGCCGGCTGGGCGAGGCGCAGGCGCGCCTGCGCGCCGACACAGAGAACCGGGAGCGGCTCGCCGCCGTGCTGGACCGGGTGGAGGCGCAGCGCAAGACCCACACCCTGTGGGCGACCATGGCGCAGCTCATCGGCTCGGCGGACGGGCGCAAGCTGCGGAACTTCGCGCAGAGCCTCAGCCTCGACCTGCTGCTGGTGCAGGCGAACCGGTACCTGGGCGACCTCGCGCGGCGCTACCGGCTGGAACGGGTGGCCGGGGCCGACCTGGAGATCCAGGTGGTGGACGGCGAGATGGGCGACGAACGGCGCGGCGTGCACAGCCTGTCCGGCGGCGAGATGTTCCTGGTCTCCCTGGCCCTGGCGCTCGGCCTGTCGGCGATGGCGGGGGGAGGCGGCGGGGGCATCGGCACGCTGTTCATCGACGAGGGCTTTGGCACGCTCGACCCCGACAGCCTGGACCTTGCCCTGTCCTGCCTGGAGGCGTTGCAGGCCACCGGCCGGCAGGTCGGGGTGATCAGCCACGTGCCGGCACTGGTCGAACGGATCGGCGTCCAGGTGCGGGTCATGCCGCTGGGCGGCGGGCGCAGCGCAGTGACGGTGACGCGAGGCGCCCTGCCGGAGCCGGCCGAGCCGCCCACCGCCGTGGGACAGCCGGCGCTGGCGCCTTCCTGAACGCGGGCTCCTGGCCGGCCAAGGAACCGCCCTTCCACGGGCCATGTTGACCGGAGAGCCGCCGAACGTGGCGGCTCTCGCACCTTTTCAGGAGGGGGTGTCACATGGCGAACAACGACCGCTGGTGGCGGGACGACCGGAGCCGGGCCGATTGGAACAGCAGCGGTTGGAGGCAGGGCGGCGAGCGCGACGTGCGCGGCCTGGGCCAACACCGCGACTATGGCCGCGACATGCTGAACGACATGCGCCGCTACGCGGGTCGGGACGATTGGGGCCGTGACGATCGGCACCGGAACGACTGGGGCCAAAGCGACTGGAGTCGGGACGCCGGCCGCTCCGATTATGGGCGGATGGGTTACCGGGATGCGGGCTACGGACGCTCGGGCTACGACTACGGCCGGGGCGGCCACTACGGCGGCGGCACGCGCGACGAGCGCGGCTTTTTCGAACGGGCCGGGGACGAGATGGCCTCCTGGTTCGGCGACGACGACGCGGAGCGGCGGCGCCGTATGGACGCGTGGCGGGGCGACGAGGGCGCGCAGCACCACCGGGGGCGCGGTCCGCGCGGCTACTCCCGCTCCGACGAGCGCATCCGCGAGGACGTGAGCGACCGGCTGACCGACGATCCCTACGTCGACGCATCGGACATCGAGCTGACGGTCAGCGGCGGCGAGGTGACCCTGTCCGGCACGGTGGACGACCGCCGCGTCAAGCGCCGGGCCGAGGACATCGCGGAGTCCGTGGCCGGCGTCCGCCATGTGCAGAACAACCTGCGCGTCGGGCGGGGCATGGGGTCCTCCACGACTTCGGCCGGCGCCGCCTCCCTGGCGGGCACCGGCTCGTCCTCGTCCTACGACACGCGGACGACGGGCACGGTCGGGGGCATGAACACCCCGGCGACGCGGGAGACGGCGGACACCGACTCCACCACCCGGCGCTGACGCGGAGGTCCGGAAGCGGGCGGTGGTCCTCCGCCGCCCGCTTCCGGTCATCATTGCTGCTGTTGCTGTTTCGCGCGCTGCTGCGCGGTCGGGCCTTGCGGCGGGTTGCGGGGATCGATTTTGCTCGGCGTGCGGCCGGCGCTACCCGTGACGCCGGAGGCGCTGGACCCTCCGGTGCTGCTGCCGGACGACGCGCCGGTGCCCCAGGGCGATCCTTGGGGGCCGAGCTGGCTGCCGCCGCTGCACCCTGGATCGTTGCTGCCCGCCGGGCAGTTCGCCGTCGACGTCCCGGCCCCGCCGCCGGTGGTGGTGTTCGGGGAATTGTTCGGAGAGGTCTGCTGCGCCCAGGCCCCTCCGGTGATCAGAAGAATGGCCGCCACAGCGGCGCCAAGCTTGGTCGAACCCATGCTGTCCTTCCCTTGAGACGGTGCGTTCTCTCGGGCTCAAGAACAGCGCGCCGCGCGATATGGCGCGGCGCTGGGTGATGGGCCGGGTATTGGTTCCGCCCCGGTGTCTCAGCCCCGGGACTCAACCTCGCACGGGGCGCAGAACCAGGTGCTTGTTGGAGGGAACGGCCGGCGCGGACGGGCGCAGGACGAGGCCTTTGGAGGTCGGCTCGATGTTGGCGTCGGGGTAGACGGCCATGACGTCCTTCAGCGCTTCCTTCAGGCGGAAGGCCAGCACGCGGTGTTCGCTGACCGAGCCGAAATGCTGCGACAGCGCGTGCCAGGGGACGAGCGTCTGCTTGTCCAGACGATGCAGGCGGTGCACCAGCCAGACATAGGCGTCCAGCGCCAGGGCGGAGTTTTTCAGCTTGGCGATGGCGTGCTCGTCCAGCGGGACGGCGTGCTCCATCAGATGCTCGAAGAAGCTCTGGGTCAGGCGCACGAAGCGCACCCACTCGCCGCCGGTGCGGAACAGGTCGGGGGTGTCCTCCTCGTCGCGCCACAGCTTGATGCCGTCGATCAGACGCTGGTCGGAGATCTCGGCGGTGGACGGGCCGGTGGTGGTGCGCAGCGTGAACTCGCTACGGGCGATTCGCAGCACCTGCTCGCGCACCGGCTTGTAGTTGCCGCGCTCCCCGCCCGTGGGGGCAAGGCCCAGGCGGCGCAGCCACGCGCTCATGCTCGGCCCCAGGTCGACGTGGGCGCTGCGGGTCTTCCGCGCCTCGGTCTGGAGGTAGATCATGATCAGGCGGGCCTTGGCGCCGTAGGGCACGCCGACGTCGAGGACGGTGCCGTCACGCAACGGCAGGATGCCGGGGCGGACGACGAGCTGGTACTTGCCGTTGTTCCGGACCCACGGGGCGGTTTCGTCCTTCGGCTTGCGGTGCGGCAGCGACGCCTGGCAGAAGCCGGCGTGCAGATAGCCGATCGCGTCCATCTCGTTGGACAGCGCCTCGTGAGCCATGATCACACGGCGGCGCTCCTTGGGGTCTTCGGTGCGGGCCAGAACCGCCTCGAAACCTTCCAAGGTCAGCTGCTCGTGGATTTTCGCCATGGACACCCTCCGGCCTCTTTCTGTCACGTCCTCGTCATCCCAGAGAACACAAAATGTGGTGGCTGTGAAGCGCGTCCATCCCACGAATCGCTGAAGTTGCAACGGAACGTGCAGATTCCGATTCAAACTCAGCGAAGGGCTCCGGCGGACGGTCCTGAACGCCCCTCCCGGACGCCCCCGGTCGCTACGGCGTCCCGCCCACCCCTTTCGCCGTTTCAATTTCAGCGTCGGCTTTTTCCGGAGGGAGCCCGGCCAACCGCTTGTCCACAGGCCGGCGCGGTTGTCCACGCTGAGTTGGAATCGCGGGCGGCCCTTCGGACCGAAACGGCTCGCTGACTCCGCAACGACAGGGGCGCTGAAATCGCAACGGGGACTCGCTCGTCCACGCAGAAGTCGAGTCAGAAAAGGCGGTTATCCACGCTGAACTCGCAACCATGTCCTATATGAGTCCCGATAGATTCACCGGTTGGACCAGTCGCGCGAGCATCGGCGCGACCCCTTTCGCTGAAAACGCAACAGCGGACAGGTGCGGGAGTCGCCGAACGGGCATTCGGGGGTGGCCGGGAATCGTCCTGGTCTCCGCCCAAGGCGTCCGACCCGGTGCCGGACTTGACACAAACCGCCCCCAATCCTGACGCTGAATTGGTAACGGTCGAATCGGAAAAGCAAGGGTTTCCAAGGCTTAGGCGACTCGTGAACGACTCGGCGAGTCGGACGCAGATCTTGCAACGCAATACGAAAACGTGACTCCCCGCTGGAACGCTGAATTTGAAACATCGGAGTCCAGGCGTATCAAGGTGCGAATCGAAAGGCTCGGCTCCAGACAACGCTGAATTGGTAACGCTGCCGAGAATGGGCTTGACGGGGTCTTGGTCGATTCGTGTCCGGAACGGATTTGTGGGGCGCCACTCCCGCCCCTTTTCCCGCTGGAAAGGAAGCCATTGGCTCCACCGGAGCGCCAAATCCGACGGTTTTATGACCGCATTCCCATACGACGTCGCATGAACCGGTGCCCTCGGCTGATTGACGCAAGCCGCACGCCCTCCCCTTGACCAATTGCGTCAAATCGGTAAAAACTCGCCCATCAGATCCACACCGGAGGCCCGATGAACGGGGAAGAACTGCGCGCCATCCGCGAACGGCGCGGAGAGGACCAGTTGAGCTTCGCGACGTGGCTCAACGGCGCGCTCAACCGTCGCTACGACCGCTCCCGTATCAGCCGGTGGGAGAGCGGGGCGGAGCGCATTCCCCAGCAGGTCGCCGGCTTCCTGGCAAGCCACGGGGGCATGGCGGCGGTCCCTCCGACTCAAAGCCCGACCGGGCCGAAGCTGCGCCGTGCCGTGGTGGCCGTGGCGAACCAGAAGGGCGGCGTGGGGAAGACGACCACGGCGGTCAACCTTTCTTATGCACTCTCGACGCTGGGCCTGAAGGTGATGCTTCTGGACAGCGACCCGCAGGGCAACGCCACCGTCCATATGGGCCTCGACCCTGGCGAGATCGAAACGCAGCGCAAGGGGCTCTACAACGTCGTGCGCGGCGGGGCGTCCTTCGACAGCATCCTCCAGCCGGTGTGCGACGGTGCGGTGATGCTGGCCCCCTCCAGCATCGGCCTCGCCGCGGCGGAGACGGAGCTGGTGGCGGAGCCGGACAACTCCCTGGTCCTGAAGGAAAAGCTGGCGGAGGTCCGGAACCGTTACGACGTGATCGTGATCGACTGTCCGCCGAACCTCGGCCTGCTGACCATCAACGCACTGGCGGCCAGCGACCTCGTGCTGATCCCCGTGCAGACGGAGGTGTTCGCGGGCCTCGGCGTGCCGCTGCTGCTGGAGACCATCGCCAAAATCCGGCGTCGTTCGAACCCGTCGCTGAACATCTTCGGCATCCTGCCGACCATGTTCTCCTCCCGCTTGACGCAAGACCAGGCGAGCCTGCGCGAGATCCAGGAACATTATGAAGGGCGCACCCGCGTGCTGAACGCCGTGCCCCGCGCGACCCTGTTCGCCCAGGCGTCGGGCGCCGGCCGCCCGGCCATCGAGGCCGACCCGAACTCCAACAGCGTGCAGGCCTACGGCGAACTGGCGCGCGAACTGGCCGCCCACCTCCAGACCCCCAACACTGTCGAGAATGCCGCCCATGTCTCGTAAGCTCGAACGGACCAGCACCCGCATCTTCGACAAGGCGGCGCAGCGCGGCGGCGATTCGTTGTTCGGACTGTCGGCCGACTTCCCGCGGCTGATTGAGGTCGACATCGACCGGGTGCACCCGAACCCGGACCAGCCGCGCCGTCATTTCGACGAGCAGGCGCTGCAGGAACTGGCGAACTCCATCGCGCGGCACGGGCTGAAGCAGCCGATCCTGGTGCAGGACATCGGCGAGGGCGACTACCGCCTGATCGCCGGCGAGCGGCGCCTGCGCGCCTGTGGGCTGGCCGGGCGGCAGACCGTCTTCGCCATCGTCACCGACGGCGATCCGGACGAGTTGGCGCTGATCGAGAACATCCAGCGCGTCGACCTCGACGCCATGGAGCTGGCCCGCGCCTTCGCCCGCCTGATCGAGCGGCACGAGTACACGCACGAGGCGCTGGGGCAGGTCATTGGCCGCAGCCAGGCCGAGGTGACGCGCACCCTGTCGCTGCTGCGGCTGCCCACCGAGATCATCGCTGAATTTGAAACGCGCTACCGGTCCGTGCCCAAGAGCATCCTGACGGAGATCGCCGCGGTGGACGATCCCACCGTGCAGCGCCGCCTGTGGGACGCCGTGAAGGACGGCGGCACCGTCAAGGCCCTGCGCGAGGCGAAGCGAGCCCAGACCGGGGGCGTCGAGGCCGACAAGGGCGCCGCGAAGGCCGCTCCGCTGCCGGTGGTGCGTTTCGTTTCGGCTGTGCACCGGATCGCCAAGGACTTCTCCGCCGTCGACGTCCGCGACCTGCGCGACCATCGCAAGCAGATCGACGAGGCGCAATGGCAGGAACTGCGCCGCCTGCACGCCATGCTGGACGAACTGCTCGCCTGAGCGTTTCCCGCCCCAATCATCGACGCTGAATTTGAAACGCCCGGCCTTTGTCGGGCGACAGGAGCCTGTGCGCGGTCACGCTGAAGCCGCAACGGTGCTCACGGCGTCGCGCTGAAACCGTCGATCAGCCGCTTCACCTCGCGGAACCAGCGCAGCTTTTCCTCGAAGGGCAGACGGGCGAGCCCGCTGGGCGAGGGCAGCACCACGTCGATGGGGCTGCCGAACAGACTGGTGTCCTGCACGCCCCAGTCCGCCCGATCGCGATCGGCGGCGGCCAGATAGACGCCCTTCCCGGTGTAGGCGATGATGCGCGGCCGAAACTCCGCCACCAGCGCGCGCAGGCGCGGCACGCCGCCGCGCAGCTCCGCCCGGCTGAGGTCGGCGGCGCTGGGGGTGGCGCGGGCCACGAGATTGGTGGAGCCCAACCCGAACTCCGGCAGGCGGCTGTCCTCCTCCGGCTGCATCAGGCGGGGCGTCAGGCCGGACGCCGCCAGCAGCCGCCAGAACTGGTTCCCCCGCCCCGCGTAATTGTGCCCCAGCGCGCCGGAGCGCGTCCCCGGATTGAAGCCGACGAACAGCGCGTGAAGGTCGTGCGCGACGATGTCGGGGATGGGGCCTTCGCAAGGGTTCATGGGGGTCGGGAGCAACGCTGAATTTGAAACGCTGGGGGAAATCAGCTGGCCATATCAGCTGGCCGTGCGCCACTGGTTGACGATCACCGGGGCCGCGACGCCGGCAAGGATCACCGCCAGACTGACGAACAGCAGGGCGCCCCCCATGCGGTAGCCAAGCACCCCCAGCACGCCGCCGGCGAAGAAGGACAGCACGGTCGGCGCATGCATCTTCAGCTTCTCGACCGTTCCCTGGATCTGCTCCCGGTCGGTGCGGTGGGCGAGGCTGTCGAGCAGGTTGCCGAGTTCGATACCGATGTCGGTGATCATACCGGTGACGTGGGTGGTGCGGACGCGCGCGTTGGAGATGCGGGTCACCACGGCGTTCTGCAAGCCCATCAGGAAACTGAGGCCCATGACGAGCGCCGGCCCGCGCAGTTCGTGCAGCCAGACGTCGGCCGCGCCCAGCCCGGCCAGCAGCAGCGCTTCCAGGAACACGCTGTAGGCGTAGATGGCCGACAAGCCCCGGCGGTGCCCGGCGTTGATCAGCAGGGTGGAGACCATGGCGCCGGCGACGAAGGTCGCCACGATGGCCAGCGCCACCCCGAACATCCCGACATTCCCCACGGCCAGATGGTCGGCCATGGTCGAGACGGTGCCGGTCATGTGGGACGAATAGAGCCCGGCGGCGTAGAAGCCGGCCGCGTTGATCGCCCCGGCGATGCCGGCCAGCGACCAGGCGAGGTTTCGGTCGGCCGCGGTTCCCCGATGTTCGCCCTGGCGGATCAGCATCCAGACCTCCGAATGTCCCTGCAACGCGCTCGGAAAGCGCGGGCGCCGATCATAGCCGATGCCGCGCCACGTCGGGCAGGAGGAATGCGAAGGCCGGACCGTTTGCGGGTGGCTTGTGCGACTCTGCAAGCTCTGGCAGAGTGATCATGTGCAGCGTTGTCGACGACGGCCGACCGGCGGGAAAAATTGGACTCGCTGGTCCCGGAACCAAAATCTTGGTTCCGTATCATTTGCGCTGCAACCCCTTGAAAACAAAAAATCTCAGATCCCGATTTCGGCGGCGGTGACCACGCTTTGGGCGATGTCGGCGATGCGGCGGCCCTGCTTCATCGCGGCCTTGCGCAGCGCCGTGTAGGCTTGCTCCTCCGTCAGGGACTTCTGCTGCATCAATAGGCCCTTGGCCTTTTCGATGAGCTTGCGCTCGGCGAGTTGGCTGCGCGCCTCGTCGCGTTCGCGTTTCAGCGTTTCAAAAGCAGCGAAGCGCGACAGGGCCGTCTCGACGATGGATCGCACGCGGTCGGGGCGCAGGCCATCCACGACGAAGGCGGCCACGCCGGCCTCGGCCGCCTGCGCGGCAAGGCCGGGTTCCGCCCGCTCCGCGAACAGCAGGACAGCGCAGCCGCCGGAGCGGGCCAGCCGGAACAGCGGGTCCACCGCCGCGCGGTCCGCCGTGCCCAGCGTTGCAACAACAGCGTCCGGCGCCAGCGCCGCCGCACGTGGGATCAGGTCGGCAAGACCGCCGGCCGGCAGGACCCTGAAGGCACCGGTATCACTCAGCCCGTCCTCGATCGCGCGGGTGCCCGCGTCGTCGTGGCCGGCCACCAGGATGGTCAGGGTCTTGCTTGCCATGGGTCTTCGCCGTCCTTACGCCGCTTTCGCCGTGCCGTGGTGCCCGCCTTCCAGGAAGTTCAGCAACTCCTCCCGGTAGGTGTAATAGCGGGGATGCTCCAGCAACGCCTGACGGGTCCGGGGCTGCGGGATGTCGACCTCCAGGATGTGGCCGATCTTCGCGTTGGGGCCGTTGGACATCATGACCACGCGGTCGGCCAGCAGGATCGCCTCGTCCACGTCGTGGGTGACGCAGATGGCGGTGACCTGGGTGCGCGCCCAGACCTCCATCAGCACCTCCTGAAGCTCCCAGCGGGTCAGGCTGTCCAGCATGCCGAAGGGCTCGTCCAGCAGCAGCAGCTTCGGCGACAGCGCGAAGGCCCGCGCGATGCCGACGCGCTGCTTCATGCCGTTGGACAGTTCCGCCGCCTTCTTGTGCAGGGAATCGCCCAGCCCCACGCGGCCCAGATAGTACTGCACGATGTCGCGGCGCTCGGCCTTGCTGGCGTGGGGGTAGACGCGGTCCACGCCCAGCATGACGTTTTCCGCCGCGGTCAGCCAGGGGAACAGGCTGGGGGCCTGGAAGACCACCGCCCGGTCGGGGCCGGCGCCGGTCACCTCCCGCCCGTCCAGCACGATGCCGCCGGTCGAGACGTCGGCCAGCCCTGCCACCATGGACAGCACGGTGGACTTTCCGCAGCCGGAATGGCCGATCAGCGAGATGAACTCCCCCTTGCGCATCTTCAGGTCGAAGCCGTCCACCACCGTCAGCGGCCCCTTCGGCGTCGGGAAGGTCTTGGTGACGCGGCTGAATTCGACGTAGCGCTCGTCCGGCGCCCGGCTGGCCTGGGCGGCCAGATAGGCCTTGGGCGGCGGGCTGGCGGTGATGGGCTGCACGTTCGGCAGGGTCACGCCGTCCTCGCCCCCCGTGGCGGCGGCGCGGGCGACGCCGGCCTCCATCAGGTAGGCCGTGACCTCGGCGCGCAGGCGCTTGAAGTCCGCGTCGTGGTTGACGGCGGTGCGGTCGCGCGGGCGCGGCAGATCCACCGTGAAGGCGGGGCCGAGCGTGGCGCCCGGACCCGGCGTCAGCGGGATGATGCGGTCGGCCAGCAGGATCGCCTCGTCCACGTCGTTGGTGATGAGGACGACCGTCTTGCGGTCCTTGCGCCAGATCGCCTCGATCTCGTCCTGGAGCTTCGCGCGGGTCAGCGCGTCCAGCGCCGACAGCGGCTCGTCCAGCAGCAGCATGTCGGGGCTCATGGCCAGCGCGCGGGCGAAGCCCACCCGCTGCCGCATGCCGCCCGACAGCTCCTTCGGCCGGCGGTCAGTGGCGTGGCCGAGCCCGACCGTCTCCACCGCCCGGCGGGTCAGCGCCCCGCGCTCCGCCGCGTCCTTGCCCCGGTGCACGCTGTCCACGGCCAGCGCGACGTTGTCCTTCACGCTGAGCCAGGGCATCAGCGAGTAGTTCTGGAACACGACGCCGCGCTCCGGCCCTGGCCCGCGCACCGGCTTGCCGCGGAACAGCACCTCGCCCGTGTCAGCTTCGGCGAGGCCGCCCATCAGGTTGACCAGCGTCGTCTTGCCGGATCCGGAGAAGCCGACGATGGCGACGAACTCCCCATCCGCGATGGACAGGTCGATGGCGTTCAGGACGTTGGTCGCGCCGTAGGATTTTGAAACGTTCTTCAGTTCGAGGATCGGCATCTCAGTGGCCTCCTCAGCGCGTGCCGGTGTGGGAAACGGCGGCCTGGAAGGCCAGCATGACGCGGTCCAGCAGGAAGCCGATCAGGCCGATGGTGAAGACCGCCACCATGATCTTGGCGAGCGAGGAGGAGGAGCCGTTCTGGAACTCGTCCCACACGAACTTGCCGAGGCCGGGGTTCTGGGCCAGCATCTCCGCCGCGATCAGCACCATCCAGCCCACGCCCAGCGACAGCCGCAGGCCCGTGAAGATGTAGGGCAGCGCCGAGGGCAGCACGAGCCGGCGCACCATCGTCGGGGCGGACAGCTGCAGCACCTTGCCGACGTTCATCAGGTCCTTGTCGATGGACGACACGCCGACCGCCGTGTTGATCAGCGTCGGCCACAGCGAGCAGAGCGTGACCGTGATGGCCGAGGTCAGGAAGGACTTCTCGAAGGTCGGGTTGTCGCTGGAGATGGTGGCGCTGACCACCATGGTCACCAGCGGCAGCCACGCCAGAGGCGACACCGGCTTGAAGATCTGGATCAGCGGGTTCATGGCCGCGTTCACCGTGCGCGACAGGCCGCAGGCCACGCCCAGCGGCACCGCCACCAGCGCCCCGAGCAGGAAGCCGGTGAAGACCGTCTTCAGGCTGGTCAGGATCTGGTCCAGGTAGGTGGCCTTGCCGGCGTAAGGGCGGGTCTTCACCTCCGCCTTCGGGTCCTTCGCCAGGATCTCCGCGTTGCGCTTGGCCTGCCGTTCGTAGAAGGCGGCTTCCTTGGCGCGTTCGGCCTTGTGGTCGCCGTAGAGGTTGGTCGCCTGCTCCCACACCTGGGCGGGGCCGGGGATGCTGCCCAGGCTGGTGTGCACCTGCGGGGCCAGCCAGCCCCAGGCGGCCAGGAACAGCAGGATGGCGGTCAGCGGCACGCCGGCCTGACGCCACAGCTCCAGCCCCTGCTGGCGCGGGTTCTCCCCCGCCGCCAGTCGCAGCAGCGGGCTGAGCCAGCCGAGCCCGACGATCTGGAGGGTGCCGGCGGCGCGGGTAAGAGCCTGGGCCCGGCGGGCCTTGCGCCGGGCGCGCAGGGCCTCGGCAGCGGACAGGGCGGACGCTTCGGTTACGCTGGTCATCGGTCGTTCTTTCCTTTCAGCGCGGGCGCTGCTGCCCCCTCCCCCCGCCCTCCCCCGCTCTCGGCGGACCGAAGGTCCGCCTGCCGCGTCAGCGCAAACCAAGGGTTTGCGCGAGAGCTTCGCGGGAGAGGGAGTTTGGTCCCCTCCACCGCCAAAGGCGGGGGAGGGTTAGGGAGGGGGCTCGCTGCTGCCACGTCGCAAGTCATCCGGGTAATCCGCCTCAACCACCAACCGAAGTGGCGCCGACCAACTGGCCGCCTTCGACCTTCTGCTCGCCCTTCAGGCCGATGGGCAGCTTGGACAGATACTCGTTGGGCTTGTGGCCGTCGTAGGCGATGCCGTCGATGAAGCCGTTGTCGACCGGCTTGTAGCCGTCGCTGCTCCAGGGGAAGTCCGCCTCCTTGGCCTTGCCTTCCTCGACCAGCAGCTTGGCGGCCTTCAGGTAGATCTCCGGCTTGTAGACCTTGCGGGCGGTCTCCGCGTACCAGTTGTCCGGCTTCGCCTCGGCAATCTGGCCCCAGCGGCGCATCTGCGTCAGGTACCAGACGGCGTCGGAATAGAAGGGATAGGTTGCGTTGTAGCGGAAGAAGACGTTGAAGTCGGGAACGTCGCGCTTGTCGCCCTTCTCATACTCGAAGGTGCCGGTCATGGAGTTGGCGATGACCTTGGCGTCGGCGCCGACATATTCGGACTTCGCCAGGATCTTCACCGCCTCGGCGCGGTTGGCGTTGTTGTTCTCGTCCAGCCACATGGCCGCGCGGATCAGGCCCTTGACCAGCGCCAGATGGGTGTTCGGGTTCTTGGCGGCCCAGGCCTCGGTCACGCCGAAGACCTTTTCGGGGTTGTTCTTCCAGATCTCGGTGTCGGTGATGACCGGCACGCCGATGCCCTTCACCACGGCCTGCTGGTTCCACGGCTCTCCCACCGCGTAGCCGAAGATCGTGCCGGCCTCCAGCGTCGCCGGCATCTGCGGCGGCGGGGTCACGGACAGCAGCGCGTCGGCCTGGATCTGCCCCGACACGTCGTTCGGCGCGTAATAGCCGGGGTTGATCCCGCCGGCCGCCAGCCAGTAGCGCAGCTCGTAATTGTGGGTGGAGACGGGGAAGACCATGCCCATGGTGAAGGCCTTGCCGGCCGCCTTGTACTGGGCGATGACGGGCTTCAGCGCGTCGGCCTTGATGGGGTGGGCGGGCTTTCCGTCCGGTCCCTTCGGAATGTTGGCCTTCATCTGGTTCCAGACCTCGTTCGACACGGTGATGCCGTTGCCGTTGAGGTCCATGGAAAAGGCGGTGACCACGTTGGCCTGCGTGCCGAAGCCGATGGTGGCGCCCAGCGGCTGACCGGCCAGCATGTGGGCGCCGTCCAGCTCGCCGGAGATAACGCGATCCAGCAGCACCTTCCAGTTCGCCTGCGGCTCCAGCGTCACGGACAGGCCCTCGTCCTCGAAGAAGCCCTTTTCCACGGCGACGGCCAGCGGGGCCATGTCGGTTAATTTGATGAAGCCCAGCTTCAACTGGTCCTTCTCCACGCTGAGCGGAGCGGCCTGCGCCGCGCCCATCGTAAGGGCGATGCCGGCGGCGGCGGTGAGCAAGGTGTTGCGCAGGATTGCGGGGGTACGGATCACGTCGGTTGCTCCATCTCTCGTCGGGACCCCAGGGCCGCCGCACCAACCTCGGTTCCCGAACCCCCGTAAGGCGCTCCGTTGCGACGCGCCGTGAGGGCCTCCAGCCGTGAGGGGCTGTCGAAACCGGGTCAGCGACGTCGCCGTGGAGCCCAACCTTGGGCGTATGGGATGGACACACCGCCGTTGGCGTGTCCCGCCGTACGTCTCGCAAGGACCATGCCAAAGGCCATATCGCGGCCGAAAAGTGGTCCCAAAGGCTTGGCTTGCGTGGAGAAGGGGCAGCCGGCGCTACAGCCACGCTCAAGACCATGGTGGTGATGCGCTGCACAATTTGTCAGCTTTTGGACTGGTTTTTGTTCGATCCCGGACAATCACGCGCGTCGCGCATCCAACACCGCACCGGGCTTCCAGCCTGGACGGTGCCATGGAAAGGCGCGGGAATCCGCCGTTTCGCCGGCCAAGTCATACCTTGGTACCGGTGTTGGCACGGCTCTTGCCAGAAGGTCTGAGAGATCAGGGCAGCGGCAATGGCGCCGTTGCCGGTTCGACGACGAACCACCCCGGACAATGGCGTCCGAACCCGTTGGGATCCTTCGCGGATTCCCGGCGGTTTCGGGCGCCTTTCCTTTTTGGCCTTTCGATTTGGATAGGGGCAGAGGGCATGAGCACGCATCAGAACCACGCATCACAGGGCCAGCGCGAACGCCTCGTCGTCGTCGGCAACGGGATGGCCGGCA
Organism: Azospirillum mesophilum; assembly: GCF_053470405.2. Lineage (NCBI taxonomy): Bacteria > Pseudomonadati > Pseudomonadota > Alphaproteobacteria > Rhodospirillales > Azospirillaceae > Azospirillum > Azospirillum mesophilum. Next base: position 50,449 of record NZ_JBPXMQ020000034.1, on the reverse strand, counting down.
TCCGCACGCTGGAAGAGCTGCTGGCCAAGGCGCCCGGCCGTTACGACATCACCGTCTTCGGGGCCGAGCCGCACCCCAACTACAACCGCATCATGCTCTCGCCCGTGCTGGCCGGGGAGAAGACCTTCGACCAGATCGTCCTGAACACCCGCGACTGGTACGAATCCAACGGAATCACCCTGTTGACCGGCGACAAGGTCGAGACGATCGACCGCGCGAACCGCACCGTCACCGCGATGTCCGGCCGCACCGTCGCCTACGACAAGCTGCTGATCGCCACCGGTTCCAACCCCTTCATCATCCCGGTTCCCGGCGCCGATCTGCCCGGCGTCGTCGGCTTTCGCGACCTCGCTGATGTTGAAACGATGCTGGAGGCGGCGGGCAAGGGCGGTCGCGCCGTGGTCATCGGCGGCGGGCTGCTCGGCCTGGAAGCGGCCAACGGCTTGAAGATAAAGGGCATGGACGTCACGGTCGTGCATCTGATGGGCACGATCATGGAGCGCCAGCTCGACCGCTCCGCCGGCACGCTGCTCCAGCACGAGCTGGAACGCCGGGGCATCACCGTGCTGACCGGCGCGGATACTGCCGAAATTTTGGGCAAAGAGCGTGTTTCCGGAGTAAGTCTGAAAAATGGGCAGGAACTGCCCGCCGATCTCGTCGTCATGGCCGTGGGCATCCGCCCGAACATGGATCTCGGCAAGGCCGCCGGGCTGGCCTGCGGGCGCGGCATCCAGGTGGACGACACCATGACCACCTCCGACCCCGCGATCTTCGCCGTGGGCGAGTGCGTGGAGCACCGCGGCCAGACCTACGGTCTCGTCGCCCCGCTGTTCGAAATGGCGAAGGTCGCCGCCGACCGGCTGGCCGGGGGCACGGAGGCGGCCTACACCGGCTCCGTCACCTCGACCAAGCTGAAGGTCACGGGCGTGGACGTCTTCTCCGCCGGCGATTTCACCGGCGGCAAGGACTGCGAGGACATCGTCTTTCGCGACGCGGCGCGCGGCGTCTACAAGCGCATCGTGGTCAAGGACAGCCGCATCCTGGGTGCGGTGCTCTACGGCGACACCAAGGACGGCGCCTGGTACTTCCAGATGCTGAAGGACGGGGAGGACGTGACCCCGGTCCGCGACACGCTGATCTTCGGCCAGGGCTTCGGGGCGGAGGGTGCGGCAAACCCTAAGGCCGCCGTTGCGGCGCTCCCCGACACGGCGGAGATCTGCGGCTGCAACGGCGTGTGCAAGGGCACTATTGTCAAGGCCATCACCGACAAGGGCCTGACCAGCCTGGACGAGGTGCGCGCCCACACCAAGGCCTCGGCCTCCTGCGGAAGCTGCACCGGGCAGGTGGAGCAGCTGCTCGCCCTGACGCTCGGCGACGGCTACACGGCCGAGACCAAGGCCAAGCCGATGTGCAAGTGCACCGACCGCACCCACGACGAGGTGCGCCGGGCCATCACCACGCTGGAGCTGAAGTCCATCCCCGACGTGATGCAGCGGCTGGAGTGGAAGACCCCCGACGGCTGCCACCATTGCCGCCCGGCGCTGAACTACTACCTGCTGTGCGAATGGCCGGGCGCGTACAAGGACGACAGCCGCTCCCGCTACATCAACGAGCGTGTGCACGCCAACATCCAGAAGGACGGCACCTACTCTGTGGTCCCGCGCATGTGGGGCGGCCTGACCAACGCTAAGGAGCTGCGCGCCATCGCCGACGTGGTGGACAAGTTCAACATCCCCACCGTGAAGGTCACCGGCGGCCAGCGCATCGACCTGTTCGGCGTGAAGAAGGAGGACCTGCCCGCCGTCTGGGCGGACCTGAACGCCGCCGGCATGGTCTCCGGCCACGCCTACGCCAAGGGCTTGCGCACGGTGAAGACCTGCGTCGGCTCCGAATGGTGCCGCTTCGGCACGCAGGACAGCACGGGCCTGGGCGTGAAGCTGGAGCGCCTGACCTGGGGCACCTGGACCCCGCACAAGGTGAAGCTGGCCGTCTCCGGCTGCCCGCGCAACTGCGCGGAGGCCACCATCAAGGACCTGGGCGTGGTCTGCGTGGACAGCGGCTATGAGCTGCACGTCGGCGGCAACGGCGGCATGCACGTCCGGGCCTGCGACCTGCTGACCAAGGTGGAGACGGAGGCGGAGGTGCTGGAATACACCGGCGCCTACATGCAGCTCTACCGCGAAGAGGCCCGCTATCTGGAGCGCACCGCCCCGTGGCTGGAGCGCGTCGGCCTTGAGTACATCAAGAAGCGGCTGGTCGACGACACGGAGGGCCGGAAGGCGCTCAACGCCCGCTTCCTCTTCTCGCAACGCTTCTCGCAGGACGATCCGTGGGCGGAGCGCGCCAACGGCTCGGTGGACCGTCACGAATTCGCGCCGCTCGCGCAGGTGGGGTAACGAACCATGGACCAGTCGATCAAGTGGACCACCGTTGGCAACGTCGAGGACATCCCGCGCCAGGGCTCGCGCGTCGTGCGGACGGAGGGCGGCGACATCGCCCTGTTCCGCACGGTGAAGGATGAGGTGTTCGCCCTGGAGGACCGCTGCCCGCACGGCGGCGGCCCCCTGTCGCAGGGCATCGTGCACGGCGCCCGCGTGACCTGCCCGCTGCACAGCTGGGTCATCGACCTTGCCAGCGGCGAAGCCGTCGGCCCGGACGAGGGCTGCACCGGCCACTGCCCCGTGCGCGTCGTGGACGGCGTGGTGCAGCTGGGCCTCGCCGCCTTCCGCAACGCCGGCGGCCGCGGGGGGTGTGGGCATGGCTGAACCAGAATGCTCTCCCTCTCCCCTCCGGGGAGAGGGTTGGGGTGAGGGGGATGCACATGGCGGAACGTCCGGCAAAAGCGCACCCCCCTCACCCTCCCCTCTCCCCGGAGGGGAGAGGGAAACTGAGAGGGGAGAAACGGTCCGCACCACCTGCCCCTATTGCGGTGTCGGCTGCGGGGTGCTGGCCAGCGTCTCCGATGACGGCACCGTCACCGTCCAGGGCGACCCGGACCACCCGGCGAACCGGGGGCGGCTCTGCTCCAAGGGCTCCAACCTGCCGGAGACTCTGGGGCTCGACGGGCGCCTGCTGTACCCGGAGGTGGAGGGCCGCCGCGTCGGCTGGGACGAGGCCATCGGCACCGTCGCCAAGCGCCTGTCCGACACCATCGAGCGGTACGGGTCGGGCGCCGTTGCCTTCTATGTTTCCGGTCAGCTCTTGACCGAAGATTATTATGTCGCCAACAAATTGATGAAGGGATTCCTAGGCACCGCGGCCATCGATACGAATTCACGCCTATGTATGGCGTCGAGCGTGGCGGGGCACAAACGCGGCTTCGGGGCCGACGCGGTGCCGGTGACCTACGAGGATTTGGAGCTGGCCGACCTGATCGTTCTGGTCGGATCCAACCTTCCCTGGTGCCATCCCGTTCTCCATCAACGTGTCCTGGCAGCCCGGCAGGCACGCAAAACGCGCGTCATCGTGGTGGACCCGCGCCGCACGGCGGCGGTGGACGGGGCCGACCGGCACCTTGCGTTGCGGCCGGGCACGGACGCGGCGCTGTTCAACGGGCTGCTCGTCCATCTGGCGGATCGCGGCGTGGTCGACGCCCGCTTCGTGGCCGAGCACACCTCCGGCCTCGCCAAGGCGCTGGAGGCCGCCCGCGCCGACGCGCCCACACTGGAACAGGTCGCGTCGGTCTGCGGACTGACCCCCGAAGAGGTCGCCGCCTTCTACGCTGAATTTGAAACGACCCGCCGGACGGTCACCGTCTATTCCCAGGGCGTGAACCAGTCGTCCCAGGGGACGGACACGGTCAACGCGATTCTGAACGCGCATTTCCTGACCGGCCGGATTGGGCAGCCGGGCATGGGGTCCTTCTCGGTCACCGGCCAGCCGAACGCCATGGGCGGGCGCGAGGTCGGCGGGCTCGCCAACCAGCTTGCCGCGCACATGGGGTTCGAGGAGGACGCGCTGGACCGCGTCCGCCGCTTCTGGAAGGCACCGCGCCTCGCGACCACGCCCGGCCCGAAGGCCGTCGATCTGTTCCGCGCGGTGGAGGAGGGGAAAATCCGTGCGGTGTGGGTCATGGCGACCAACCCGGCGGTCAGCATGCCCGACGCCGGCCGCGTGCGCCGGGCGCTGGCGAAATGCGAGACGGTCATCGTCAGCGACTGCATTGCCGACACTGACACGGGCCGCTTTGCCCATATCCGCCTGCCGGCGGCGGGCTGGAGCGAGAAGGACGGCACGGTCACCAACTCCGACCGCACCATCTCCCGCCAGCGCGCCTTCCGGCCGCTCAGCGGGGAGGCGCGGCCCGACTGGTGGATCCTGACCCGGGTTGCCCGCGCGATGGGCTTCGCCGAGGCCTTCCCCTACGAGTCCCCCGCCGACGTGTTCCGCGAGCACGCCGCCCTCTCCGCCTTCGAGAACGACGGCGCCCGCGCCTTCGACATCGGCGATCTCGCCGGAATTTCCGACGCTGAATTTGAAACGCTGGCCCCGGCACCCTGGCCCCGGCGGGCGGGCGGGGAGCCGGTGCGGCGGCTCTACACCGAAGGGCGCTTCTTCACGGAGGATGGACGGGCGCGTTTCGTGCCGGTGACCTCGCGTCCCCTGCCCCGTGCTGTGGCGACCGGCTCGCTGATTTTGAACACCGGCCGCTTGCGCGACCAGTGGCACACCATGACGCGGACCGGCCTGTCGCCGCGCCTGTCCTCCCACGCGCCGGAACCCTGCCTGGACGTCCACCCGCAGGACGCGGAGGCTCGCGGCCTCACCGACGGCGGGCTGGCCCGCATCCGCACCTCCGTCGGCACGGCGCTGGCCCGCGTCCGCGTCACCGACGCGCAGCGCGTGGGCGAGGCCTTCCTTCCCATGCACTGGACCGACCGCTTCACCGGCTCCTGCGTCGTCGGATGCTTGGTGGACGACAACGCGGTGGACCCGCTGTCCGGCCAGCCGGACCTGAAGCGCATGCCGGCCTTGGTCGAGCCGTTTGCTGCCGCCTGGACCGGCTTCCTGATCGCCCGCAGCCCCGTGGAGCCCAACCACGGCGGCTACTGGTCCCGCCGCGCCGTCCCCGGCGGTCACCTGATCGAACTGGCCGGCGAGGGCGCCCTTCCCTCCCCCGAAGAGCTGTCCTTCGGCTTTGTCGGCGCGACGGTCGACTACAGCGACGACGCGCGCGGGGTGCTCCGCCGCGCCTGGCTGACGCACGACCGGCTGGAGGCCTGCCTGTTCCTGTCGGCCTCCGGAGGATTGCCCGGCCGTGGCTGGCTGGTGGACCTGCTGTCTGCGGAAGCGCTGGACGCCCCGGCCCGCCGCGCGCTGCTGTCCGGCCGTTCCCCCGTGCCGACGGTGGACGAGGGGCGAACGGTCTGTTCCTGCTTCGGCGTGGGCATCAACCGCCTGATCGCCACACTCCGCAGCCAGCGCCTGACCACGGTCCAGGAGGTCGGCCAGGCCCTGAAGGCCGGGACCAACTGCGGCTCCTGCATTCCCGAGATCAAGGAGATCATCGCCGATGCCCAGCGTAGCAACGTGGCTTGACGGCTTCGCCCATGCGGGCGGAGGGAAGCGTTTCAACTTCATCGTGGCTCTGCGCGAACGGCTGGAGGCCGCCTTCGGCCCGCGCACGGCCCGGCGCGTCGCCCGCGCGTTTCCGGAGGTGTCCTCCGGACGGTCGTTGCACGTCACGCTGGTCGGTGCCGGGCCGGGCGACCCGGACCTGCTGACCGTCGCGGCGGCGCGGGCCATCGCTCAGGCCGAAGTGATCCTCTACGACCACCTCGTCGGCCCCGGAATCCTCGCCCTCGCATCGCCGGACGCCGAACTGGTCTGCGTCGGCAAACGGTCGGGCAAGCACTCCCACGCGCAGGAGGAGATCAACGCCCTGGTCGAGGGGCACGCCCGCACCGGGCGCCGCACCGTCCGCCTGAAGGGCGGCGACCCGATGATTTTCGGCCGCGCGGGTGAGGAGATCGAGCATTTGGAGGCCGCAGGCATCTCCGTCTCCGTCATCCCGGGTATCACCGCAGCGCTCGGCTGCGCGTCCAGCGCCGGCATCTCCCTGACCAAGCGCGGCGTGTCGCGCGCCGTGACCTTCGTCACCGCCCACGGGCGGGAGGGCGACGCGACCGAGCCCGACTGGGCGCGGCTGGCCGACCCGAAAGGCACTCTGGCGATCTATATGGGCCGCGAGCAGGCCCGCCGCGTCGGGCTTGGCCTGACGGCGGGCGGCCTTGCCCCCGACACGCCGGTGCTGGCCGTGGAGAACGGCTGCCGCCCCGACGAGCGCCACCACTGGACGACGCTGGGCGCCATGGCGGAGCACGGCGTCGCGGCGGGCGACGGCCCGACGCTGCTGATGGTCGGGCGCGCCCTAGAGGTTCGGGCGCCCCAGGCCGAGGCAACGGAGGCCCGTAGGTTGGGTTGAGCCGCAGGCGAAACCCAACATGGTCGCATGGGGAGGTGTGTTGGGTTTCGCTTGGCGCTCAACCCAACCTACGCTCTTCAGAGATCCGGGCGCCGGACGCCGGTGATGCGCTCGGCGCGGGCCGCGACGTCGGCCAGCGGCTCGGTCACGACTGACATGGTGAAGACGGTGGCGTGCAGCAGCGTGGCGCCGTCCAGCATGATCCCGACATGGCCGGGGAAGAAGACGACGTCGCCGCGCCGGTAGTCCATCCCCTGCCCGTTTGGCCCCTGCCCGTCTTCCGAGACCAGCGGCCCCAGCCGCTCGTCGTCGCGCTGCATGCGGCTGGAATGGTGCGTGACGATCCCCGCCGCCCCCAGCGCGACCTGGACGAGGCCGGAGCAGTCGATGCCGAAGCAGCTCCGCCCGCCCCAGACGTAGGGCGTTTCCAGGAAGCGCGCGGCGGTTTCCACCGGCAGCGCGGCGCGCGGCGTTGCGACCGGCTCCAGATGCTTGCCGAAGACCCACAGGCCGTTGTCCAGCCGGACCCAGCCGTTCTCCTCCCCTTCCACCACCACGAGGCTGGCGAAGCTGAGTGTCGCGATCGGCACCGCCTTGTGGGTGGGGGCGGGGTGCAGGTTGGCCTTCAGCCCGCGCACGCGGTGGGTCGGGGCGGTGGGTTGCCCGGTCGCGGTGCCCGGCGGCAACCAGCCGACGTGGCCGTCGGTCCGGTTCTCCACCTTCAGCCATTCTCCTTCAGGGGCCCCCTCGCGGTCGAGGATGGTGAAGGTCTCGCCGAACAGCATCTCGCTGGTCTGCGGAACGCCGTGGCGCGGCTCCTCCAGCAGGACGGCCTGGGAGGCTTCGAGGCGGCGGATGTTGCTGGTCTGGGTGTCGGTCATGCCGGGAACGCTAGTGGCCCCATCGTCCGAATGCAAGCCAGGGAACGATTCCCGGCATTCCTCTAAAAGGCCAAGCTTTGGTATGGACTCGGCTCTGTCCGACAGGAGGAGGCTATGGCGAACCGTTCGATGCTTGCGGGGCTCGCGGGTTTCACGGGTGTGTGGGTGCTGGCCGGCTCGGCCCTGGCTGCCCCGCCCCGTTGCGAGAACATCACCGTCGAGGACCTACGCCGGGCCTGCATCGAGCGCGCCGAACGTTGCGAGCCGCTGAAGACCGCCGCTGAGCGCGACGACTGCTACCGTGGCCGCGCCCAGAAGGCGGCGGAAGCGCCAACGAACGGCCCGATCCGCCTGACGCCGAACGCGGCGCCGCCTGCCGCTCCCGCCCCGGCTACGGTCCAGGCGCCCGCCGCCGCTCCGGTGTCCCCTCCCCCGCCCGTTTCGGCGCAGCAGGCGCCGGTGGCGAACCCAAGGCCGGTTCCGCCGCCCCCGCCGCCTCCGCCGCCCTCGGCTCCGCCCCCGGCATCGTCTGCGCCGGTGGTGGTCAGGCCGGGTCAGCCGCCGGCCGTCGCCACCCCTGCGCCCATCCCGCAGCCGGCCCCGAACGCTGACCCGGCCCCGCTTCCCAAGGTCGTGCGCCCCGCACCACCCCCTCCCCCGCCAACGGTGACCGCTCCGATTCCGGCTCCGGTCGTGTCGGTGCCCCGCCCTGCCCCTGTCCCTTCCCTGGGCTCGGTGAGCGACGGGCTGGAGGCGGTGCGCGGCTTCTACGCGGCGCTGGCCCAAGCCGACGGCGCGCGGGCCAACGACTTCCTGGTTCCGGAAAAGCGCAACAGCGGCGCCTACGAGATCGCGTCGATGAGCCGCTATTACGCCAACATGCGCGAACCGGTGCGCCTGCTCGCCGCCGATCCGCTGGGGCCGGACGCGGTGCGGGTGCGCTATCACTACGTCTACGTCAACGGCCGGGTCTGCGATGGTGCGGCGGAGGTGTCGCTGTCCCGCCGCGACGGCCGCCCGCTGATCGAGCGCATCAAGGCCCTGAACGGCTGCTGAGACAGCGGCTGACGGGGCCGGCGCTCTATGGACCCCAGTCCATCTGAAGGTCGGCGCCGCCGGTCGGCTTTTGCGGGCGGATGCCGTAGCCGGTCTCGTTGGACGTGATGCTGCCCGTGGAGGCTCCATAGCCGGAGTCTCCCTGGAGAGAACTGAGGCTGCTGCACGCCGCCATCAGCAGGCTCACGGCGACGGCGAACGGAAGCGTGATGCGCATGGTCTGTTCCTTTCCGTCCTGACGGTTCGAACCAACCCTACACCGTCCGCGTGACCTTGCTGAGCGTCGGCGGATGATCGGGGTCGAGGCCCCGGTCGAGCGCGGCGCGGGCGGCCAGCGGGTAGAAGGCCTGCACCGCCGCCAGCGGGTCCAGCATCGGGTGCAGCGGGGCCGGCAAGGGCAGGGGCGTGTGGGCGAGGTCCAGCGCCTCCGCCGACGGCGAGGCCACCAGCAGGTGGGCGCCCTGGTCCCGCAGCCGCCGCGCGAGGTCGAGCAGGCCGGGCAGCGTCTGGTCCGGCAGGGCGACCAGCAGCACCGGGAACCCGTCCTGCACCACGGCTACCGGGCCGTGCAGAAGCTCCGCCGCGCTCAGCGCCTCGGCGTGGAGCGTGCAGGTCTCCTTCAGCTTGGTCGCCATCTCCTGCGCCACGGGAAAGCCGTAGCCGCGCCCCACCACCAGCAGCGACCGCGCGCCACGCAGAATTGGCAACGCCGCCGACCAGTCCCGTCCGGCGGCCTCCCGCAGACGGACAGGCAGGGCGTCGAGCGCCGTGCTGAGTTCCGGGTCGGGACGCCACGCCGCGACCAGGGACGCGGCGGCGGACAGGCTGCACAGGAAGCTCTTGGTCGCGGCGACGGACCGCTCCGGTCCGGCGTGCAGCGGCAGGCACAGCTCGGCCGCGCGGGCGAGGGGAGAGTCCTCGTCGTTCACCAGGGCCAGGGTGAGGGCACCCTCGGCGCGCGCCTGCTCGACGACGGTCACGAGGTCGGGGCTCTGGCCGGACTGGGAGATGGTGAGGACGAGCGCGGCGCGCAGGCGCAGCCGCGCCCCGTAGAGCGTGACGGCGGAGGGTGCCGCCGGGGCGGTGACGAGGCCGAGCGCCGTTTCGAACAGCGCGCGGGCGTAGCCGGCCGCGTGGCTGGAGCTGCCGCGCGCGACCGTCACCGCGAAGGCGGGCGGACGGGCGCGGAGGACTTCCGCAAGGCGGGCGAGGGCAGGGGCGTTGGCGGCAAGCTGCGCCGCGATGCGATCTGGGGCGGATAGGGCTTCGGCGCGCATGAGGGCGCCGGGGTGGTGCTGAGGTTCTGAATTGGACACGGTGCCCCCTCCCTAACCCTCCCCCGCCTCCGGCGGTGGAGGGAACCAAACTCCCTCTCCCGCAAAGCGGGGGAGGGGAGGGGTGGGGAGGGGGTAACAGTGTAGCAGAAACGCGCGCCTCCGTTCAGCCCCGCCGCCCCGGCTTCGCATTCCCCTGCCCACCCTTGCACGTCCGCCGGCCCTTGCCGGCCTGCTGCGTGTAGAAGGTCTTGCCCGGCTTCGGCTTCTCCGCCTTGGCCGCCGTCCCGGCCGGCTGCCACGCAGGAACGAGCTGATGCTCGCCCGGCCCGATCAGGTCGGAGCGGCCCATGCGCTTCAGAGCGTCGCGGAGCACCGGCCAGTTCTCCGGGTCGTGGTAGCGCAGGAAGGCCTTGTGCAGGCGGCGCTGTTTCAGCCCCTTGGCCGAGAACACCTCCTCCGATCCCTCGCGGCGGATGGGGCGCAGGGGGTTGCGGTCGCTGTGGTACATGGCCGTCGCCTGCGCCATCGGCGTGGGCAGGAAGGTCTGCACCTGGTCGGCCTTGAAGCCGTTCCGCTTCAGCCACAGGGCGAGGTTCATCATGTCCTCGTCCGTGGTGCCAGGGTGGGCGGCGATGAAGTAGGGGATCAGGTACAGCTTCTTGCCGGCCGCCTTCGCCGCCTTCTCGAACATCTCCTTGAAGCGGTCGTAGGTGCCGATGCCCGGCTTCATCATCTTGGACAGCGGGCCGGGTTCCGTGTGCTCCGGCGCGATCTTCAGATAGCCGCCGACATGGTGGGTCACCAGCTCCTTCACATATTCCGGGCTGCGGACGGCGAGGTCGTAGCGCAGTCCGGACGCGATGTTGATCTTCTTCACGCCGGGGATGGCGCGTGCCTTCCGATACAGCTGGATCAGGGGGCCGTGGTCGGTGTTCATGTTCTTGCAGATGTCCGGATAGACGCAGGACGGGCGTCGGCAGACCTTCTCGATCTCCTTGTCCTTGCATGCCAGCCGGTACATGTTCGCGGTCGGCCCGCCCATGTCGGAGATCACGCCGGTGAAGCCCTTCACCTTGTCGCGGATCTCCTCGATCTCCTTCAGGATGGAACCTTCGGAGCGGCTCTGGATGATGCGGCCCTCATGCTCGGTGATGGAGCAGAAGGAGCAGCCGCCGAAGCAGCCGCGCATGATGTTCACCGAAAAGCGGATCATGTCCCACGCCGGGATGCGCGCATCGCCGTAGGATGGGTGCGGCGCGCGGGCGTAGGGCAGGCCGTAGACACCGTCCATCTCCGCCGTGGTCAGGGGGATCGGCGGCGGGGTCAGCCAGACATCCCGGTCGCCGTGGCGCTGGACCAGCGCGCGGGCGTTGCCGGGGTTGCTCTCCTGGTGCAGCACGCGCGAGGCGTGGGCGTAGAGGATCTTGTCGGCGCTCACCTGCTCGAAGGACGGCAGGCGCACGACGGTGCGGTCGGCCCCCTCGGCGCGGGGCGCGGCGGGCGTCAGTTCGTCGATGCTGCTGCTGTCGATGACGGTCCAGCCCTCGGGCACCGCGTTGCGGATGATGGCGGTGCCGCGGATGTCGTCGATCTCCCGCGCCCGCTCCCCGGCGGCGATGCGGTGGGCGACGTCCACGATGGCGCGCTCCGCGTTGCCGTAGCAGAGAATGTCGGCCTTGGCGTCCACGAGGACGGAGCGGCGGACCTTCTCGCTCCAATGGTCGTACTGGGCGATGCGGCGCAAGGATGCCTCGATGCCGCCCAGCACGATGGGCACATCCTTGTAGGCCTCGCGGCAGCGCTGGCTGTAGACGATCACCGCGCGGTCGGGGCGCTTCCCGCCCTCGTCGTTCGGGGTGTAGCTGTCGTTGTGGCGCAGCCGCCGGTCCGAGGTGTAGCGGTTCACCATGCTGTCCATGTTGCCGCCGGTCACCCCGAAGAACAGGTTCGGCTTGCCCAGCACCTTGAAGGGCTCCGCACTGCTCCAGTCCGGCTGCGCGATGATGCCGACGCGGAAGCCCTGGGCCTCCAGCAGGCGGCCGATGATCGCCATGCCGAAGCTGGGGTGGTCGATGTAGGCGTCGCCCGTCACGACAATGATGTCGCAACTGTCCCAGCCCAGCCGGTCCATCTCCGCCCGCGACATCGGCAGGAAGGGTGCCGGCTTGCGCAGGTCCGTCCGGTGCCTGGGGATGGAGAAGATGTCCTTGGCCGTGGGCATCTCTTCCGTCGGGGACGGGGCGGACGGGATGGTGGCGTTGAGCATGACGCTCTCCGTTCGGGCCGCCGGAGCGGGTGCGCTGGATGAAGGGCCGTGAGTCATACCGGGTTTGCCCGCGGATTCCTACGCTGCGAGTACCACCGGAATTGCCGGGTCAGGGCCGACCTGCCTTCAGGCTTATGGAAAGCGCTATGTGTGGAGGGGAGATGGCGATGGCAAGACCCCTGGGGAGCATGGCGCGGAACGGGGCCAACCGCATCCTGTTGGGACGGGGAGAACGACACCGTCACCATAAGGCAGGAGTCCCGGCATGAGCCCCGACAAGCGGCACGGCGATCAGCGCGACGAACCACTCGACTTCCCGACCACGCGCGAAGGTCCCTCCGTGGATGAGGAGAAGGCGGGCTTCCAGAACATCGAAGGACCCGGCGCCCGGCGCGGCGAGCACGTCATCTCCAGCACCGAAGGCAGCCCGGAAGCCCGCGCGCTCGATGCCGGGAACGAGAACCCGGAGGATCTGGACGTCGGACCGGGTGTGGACTCCGCGACCACCGGCAGCCCGCACGCCCCGACCACCGGGGCCGGCAAGCAGAAGAACAGCCGGCAGTGAAGGGCGGGGCGATGATGCGCATGATGATGCCCGGCTCCATGACGGAAGCGCCGGATCCCGCGTCCCTCCAGGCGGAGCTGACCGACCTGCTGCAGTTGGAGCATGACGCGCTGCCGGCCTACTCCCTCGCCATCGGCGCGCTGCGCGACCCGCGCCTGCGCGAGGAGTTGCGCGACCACCGCGCCGACCACGAGCGGCATGTGGAGGCGCTGTCGGCGCTGATCCGCGACCGCAACGGCATTCCGGTGCAGCTTCCGCACCTGCCCACGGGCGTCTTCAAGCTGGCGGTCCAGGCGCTGGGCACCCCCGGCGGGGACCGCGCGGTGCTGCTCGCCTTCGTCTCCAACGAGTGGCAGTCGCGGGAGAAGTACGCGCGTCACGCGGCCCGGCCCCACGACCCGGAGGTCGCGGCCGTGCTGCACCGCCACGCCGAGGACGAGGCGCGGCACTACGCCTGGGCCTGCGACGCGCTGGAAGCGATGGGCTGCGGGGCTCGCACCATGGTCGGCATGATGACCAACGTCTTCGCCCGCTTTCACGGCTCCACCGCCGACGCCGTTGAAGGGGCCGAGCGCGTCGCCATGGAAACGGTGATGCGGACCCTGCGGGCGGCGTGAGCGTTTGCATTTCGAATGGAACGACGAGGGTTGCGATGAACGATACGCCACAGAACCGGAAGACCCAGGATGCGGGGACCGGAACCGAATCTCCTATGGAGGACAGGACCAAGACACCCGGCGACGGCACCCTGCAGGACGCCGTGCCCGCTGGTCTATCCTCGGAGGAGCTGCGCAAACGCGCGGAGGAAAGCGAAGGCTCCGCCCAGCCCGGCTCGGGCTGAGCCCCGTTCTGGGAATCTCCCTGGGAATCTCCGAGGTGGGAACCCCCGATCTGGGAACGCTGTCCCATACGACGTCGTATGATGACGGCGTCGCATGAGGCAAACGGGCGCGGTTATCGGGCCAGGGGATCGGGTGCGGTCAGGCCGGCGGCCGCGAAGCTGCTGCGGATGGTGGCGTCCAGCTCCGGCGGCAGGGGCAGGCTGCGCTGCTCGCGGGCGGCGCGCTCGGGGAAGTTCGGGTCGGCGGCCAGTGCCTTCGTTGCCGCGGCCCGAGCATCGTCGATCCGGCCCGCCTGGACGAAGGCAACGGCCTGGGCGGCCTGGGCGGGGGCCGCGCTGGTGATGTCCAGGCGGAGCTTCGCCTCCGCCGTCCCGCCGCCTTCGACCGGGCCGCGCTGGCGGGCGAGGCCGTAGGCGGGCAGGAGTCGCGGAGCCTGGGTCGGGTCCCGCTCCATCGCCCGTTCCATCAGCGCCATGCCGCGCTCCGCGTCCCCCGCCTCGACGTGCCAGAGGCCGAGGTCGGCCAGCATCTTCGGATCCTCAGGCGCCGCCTTCAGGGCCTTGTCGCCAGCGGCGAAGCAGGGCTCGTACTGGCGGCGCAGGCAATAGGCGGTGTACAGCGCGGTCAGCGGACGCAGCGCGGTGGGCGCCAGTTCCGTCGCGCGCAGGGCCGCTGCCAGCGCCTGGTCCAGCGCGTTCGTGTCGCGGTCGGCGCTGCGCTGGCGGTGCTCGTCGGCGTGCAGCAGCGACAGGGCCGCCCACAGGCGCGCCTGCTGACCGGTGCTGAGCGTCTTGTCGGTGGTCCCCCGTTCCAGGCAGGCGCGCAACGCCTTCCGTTCGGCCGGCGGATGCTCCCGGCGGTCGGTCGCCAGAACGGCGCAGTCGCGCGGGGCGAGACCGGCGACCGGGTGCGCGTGCAGCCGCGCCGACACACTCTGCGCCAGCGGGCCTTGCGGGTCGGCCAGCGGGGTGAGGATGGCGGCGGCGAGGTCGCGTGGCGCGTTGGGATCCCGCTGGGACGAGGATTGGGGCGGGGGCCGGTCGAACGGCTCCGACCACAGGACCGTGCCGGTGGCCCGGTCGGTCAGATGGACGAGGGCGCGCACCTCTCCATCCCGCACTTGCAGGCTGCCGGACAGGCGCAGGTCTTGGCCCTTCGGCGTTCCATTGGCCTTCTCGTCCTGCGACGGTTCGAGGATCACCGGGAGGTCGGTCTGGGCGGTCAGGCCGCGCACGATCTCGTCGGTCAGGACGGCAGCGAGGGCGGTCGCTTCGCCGCCGCCGATAGTGCGGAAGGGGGCGACGACAATGGCAACGCTCTGACGCTGTGGGACTGTGTGTGGAACTGGGGCGAGCGCCAGCGCCTCCTCCATGCCGCCGGTTGACGCGCTGAGACCCGTCAGCAGACCGCCCGCGCCGAGCACGACCAGGGCCGCGACCCCGGCGGCGAGCATCGGCCGGTGCAGCACACGGGACCGGGGCGCCCCCATGGCTGGGGTTGGGGGTGGGGCGGACGTGGGCATCGGCTCCGGGCTCTCCACCGCCTCGAAGCGCGGGGCGTAGCCGCCCTTCGGTACGACGATGCGGATGGAGTCGTTGCACCCGGCGGTTAGGTAGTAATGCTCCAGGCTGCGGCGCAGCCGCCCGGCCTCCAGCCGCACGATGGGGTCGGACTGCGGGTCGAAGCTGGACTCGCGGTTGAAGACGCTGACGGCGATGCAGTAGGCCTTGATCTGCTGCGACCGCCCGGCAAGGCTTTCCTCTACCACATAGCGCAGGAAGCGCCGGTTGCGCTCCGACGCGTCGAAGGCGTCACTGGACAGGATGCGGTCGAGTTGCGCCCGAATGGCGCTCTCGTCCAGGTCTCTGGCCAATTCTCCGGTCGGCTCCCTGCTTTGGGCGGGGGCCTGAGCGAGCGGATTGCCGCCGGTCATTCGGTCTTCTCCCGAAAGCAAAGCAAAATCCAGGAAACCTTCCGCAAAAGTGGTGGTCTGCAGACGTACGGGGCATTCTTCCACCCGCAAGCCGTCATGTCCATTGCCGCTCTGCTTAAATGTTGGCGAATATTTCGGAAGGTCTCTGCTTTCCCCAATCGAATGAGGCAATACTGATTCAAAAGGAGGATTTCGGGAATCGGGGGCGGAGGGGGCTTTCTCCATCCGGGCAGGCGGTAAGCTACCGTATGTTACTTGTCCGGTCCGGCAACCGACGGCATGAGGCTTGTGCCACCTGCTCCCCAACCATGACTGAAATGCCACAACAGGCGCCGAAACGGGGCCGAAACGGACCGCGCGAAGCGTCCGAACACCGACGATTCCCGATTCTCCCTGTTTGGGCATCGGCCAATCGAAACTCTGGACCAATCGAAACTCTGGAGAGGACATGCCCTCCGACCTCCCTTTTTCAGATCCGCGAGTCCACCTCCGCAGCGGCGGCCTGTCCGGCCTGTCGCGGCGGGGCCTTCTGGGGCTGAGCACCGCCCTGGCGCTCGGCCTTTGCAAAAGCCGCCCGGCCGCCGCGTGGGAGCCTGAGCCGGAACGCGCCATCCGCCTCTACAACTGCCAGACCGGCGAGACCTTCGACGGTGTCTATTGGGCAGAGGGCCGCCCGGTGGCCGACGCGCTGGCGCGCATCGACTGGGTGCTGCGCGACCATCACAGCGACGTCTGCCGCCGCATCGACCTCGCCCTGCTGCACCGGCTCTGGGAGATGCAGGAGAAGCTGGACGCCAGCCAACCCTTCGAGGTGCTGTCGGCCTTCCGCTCGCTGGAGACCAACCGGCATGTGAAGGGGGCGTCGGCGTCCAGCCTGCACCTGCAGGGCAAGGCGGTGGACCTGCGCCTTGCCGGCCGGCGCACGTCGGACCTCTACCACTGCGCCCTGTCCTTCGGCGACGGCGGGGCCGGATGCTACCCGCAACGGAACTTCGTCCATGTGGACACCGGTCCGACGCGGCGGTGGGTCGGGGAATGACGCCGTCCGGTGATGCGCGGGGCAGGGGACTGCCTCATCCGCGGACAGCACCTTCGTAATTGCGGTCGGTCTTTCTACCGATGGACAATAGGCCGTTGGCCTGATTGTGCGGATGGCGGGGGCGGAGCACCATATCCCAAAAAAAGCAATCATCGCTCTTTGGGAGGAGCCCCATGCTGACCCCAATCGACAACGCTACCCCCCACTCCGATCGATGCGGCACGCTGATGGACCCCGGCCAGATGGCGCAGGCGCGGACTCTGGCCGGGTGGATCGCGCTGATCGCCGAAGACCGCGGGCTGGACGAGCGCGGCGTGGCCGCCGCCACCGACCTCGACATCGAGGATGTCCGGGCCATTCTGGGCGGCACCGTCTTCATGATGCCGCTGACAAGGCTCGACCGGGCGCTGCGGCGCCTGGAAGGGCGCGCGCACTGACGCTCTGACGCACCAAATTCCGCCTCCCCTCTCCCGTCGAAGGAGGATGCCATGAACAGCGTTTCCCGCGACCAGCAACGCCTCAGCAAGCGCGACGCCATCTCCCGCATCCGGCGCTCCGCCGAACAGGGCGGCCTCGACGCCGGCGACATCGCCCGCATGACCGGCCTTCCTCCGGGCCATGCGCGCGCCATCCTGTCCGGCTTCGGGAACACGGTTCCCCAGGCGGCGCTCGACCGCACGGCGCAGGCTTTGCCGGAGTGACCGGGCCGGATTGACTGGAGGGTGCTTCGCAGAAATGGAAACGGCGGCGCAGGGAATGCGCCGCCGTTTCCATTTCTGCGAAGCGGGTGCCGCGGGTCAGGCGACGGCCAGCACGTCCAGATAGACGTTGGCCGGCTCGCTCAGATGGATGCGGTACAGCATGCCCATCTGGTCCACGATGATGTTGGCGACGGGGTTCTGGGCCGCCATGTCGGACACGGCGGCGCGGACGTTGCGCGGCAGGCTGTCGAGATCGATCTCGCGGTAGCCGCTCTTGTCGGAAAGCTTGATGGTGTTCTGGCCCATGGTCAGATGCCCTGTGTCGGATGCCCTGTGCATCATCGGTCTGTTTCGGTGCGCGGAAGATGGTCCCGCGCGGTTAAGGAAAGGCTAAGCATAACGGCGGCCAACGCAGCCCTGCCGCGCGCCTCCTGCATCCGTGTCATGGGAATATTCCGGGGAATATTCCGGGGAATATCCCGGCGCCTCCCCGAAAAAAGACGGCCGGCAGGGGAGGCTGCCGGCCGCAAGTTGCGGGGATGGAGGGGGGGAAGGGCGGTTACTGCTGGATGCCGGTGACCTGCTGCTGCGCCTTGTTGCCGATGCCGGCGGCGAGGTTGGAGACCGTCCCGATGTTGGAGTTGAACATCGACGAGGGCGCCCCGAACTGCTGCGCGGTGATCTGCTGCGACGCCTTGTTGCCGATGCCGACGGCGGCGTTGGAGGCGGAGCCGAGGTTGGAGTTGACGCCACCGAAACCGTAGCCGTAGCCGGGCATCGGGGCGCCCGTCTGCACGCCCATGACCTGCTGCTTGGCCTTGTTGCCGACGCCGGCCGCCAGGTTCGACACGGTGCCCAGGTTGCTGTTGGTGCCGAAGCCATAGCCGGGCATGGGAGCGAAGCCCGACTGGACGCCCATGACCTGTTGCTTGGCCTTGTTCTGGATGCCCGCGGCGGTGTTGGAGATGACGCCCAGGTTGGAGTTGTTGCCCAGCGCGATGCCGCCGGTCATCAGCTCGCCGGCGAAGGCCGGGGCGGTGAACAGGACGGCGGCAGCGGCGGCGAAGAGAGCGGTGCGGCGCATGGTGTGGTTTCCTTCCGGTTTGGGTGCCTGCCGGGGATCGTCGTCGTGGCCCGGCGTTGTTCGATGAGCGGAAGGTACGCGGAGGCCGCTTTCGCCGCTGTGGCCTGGGCCACAGTTTGGGGAAGGTTTTGGGGAGGGGAGATGCATTGCCCCCACCCTTCCCACGGCTCCGCCGTGGGCCCCTTCCCTCCCCCGCTTCGCAGGAGAGGGAGTTTAGGACAACGCGGCGGCAGTCCCCTCTCCCGCGAAGCGGGGGAGGGTCAGGGAGGAGGCAAAACTTCAACCATGAAAGAACTCATACACCCGCCGCGCGACCGCCGCGCTGATGCCCGGTGCGCCTTCCAAATCCTTCAGCCCGGCGGCAGCCACGGCCGTGGAGCTGCCGAAATGGTGCAGCAGGGCCTTCTTGCGCGCCGGGCCGACGCCGGGGATGCCGTCGATGCGCGTGTGCTCCATGGCCTTGGTGCGGCGGGTCCGGTGGGCGTCGATGGCGGTCTTGTGGGCCTCGTCGCGCAGCCGTTGCAGGAAGTAGAGCACGGGGTCGTTGGGCTCCAGCCGGAAGGGCTCGCGGCCGGGCTGGAAGAAGCGCTCGCGCCCGGCGTCGCGGTCCGGCCCCTTGGCGATGGCGACCAGCGGCACGTCCCCGATCCCCAGCCCGGCCAGCACCTCGCGCGCCGCGTTCAACTGCCCCAGCCCGCCGTCGATCAGCACGAGGTCGGGCCAGAGGCCGTCCTTCCGCTCCGGATCCTCGCGTTGCGCGCGGCCGAAGCGGCGGGTCAGCACCTCGCGCAGCATCGCGTAGTCGTCGCCGGCCGCGGCGGGGTCCTTGATGTGGAAGCGGCGGTAGGCGTTGCGCTGGAACCCCTCCGGCCCGGCGACGACCATGGCGCCGACGGGGAAGGCGCCCTGGATGTGGGAGTTGTCGTAGATCTCGATACGGGCGGGCGTGCCGGGCAGGGCGAAGACACGCGCCACCCCGGCCAGCAGCTTCGCCTGGGCGGAGCGTTCGGCCATGCGGCGGCCGTGCGCCTCCCGCGCGTTGGTCAGCGCGTGCTCCACGACGCGGCGCTTCGGCCCGCGCTGCGGGACCTCCACCTCGACGCGGCGGTCGGCGGCCATCGTCAGGGCGTCGGCCAGCAGCGCGCGGTCGGGGATGTCGTGGCTGAGCAGGACGAGGCGGGGCGGCGGCGTGCCCTCGTAGAGCTGGGCGGCGAAGGCGGTCAGGACGGCCGCTTCGGTCTCATCCCGGTCGTGCCGGGGAAAGAAGGCGCGGGTGCCCTGGTTGCGCCCGCCCCGGAAGAAGAAGGTCTGCACGCAGGCCGTTCCGCCCTCCGCATGCACGGCCAGCACGTCGGCGTCCTCCAGCACGCCTTCCAGGTTGATGTCCTGGCGGCTTTGCAGGGCGGTCAGGGCGCGGATGCGGTCGCGCCAGCGCGCGGCGTCCTCGTAGGCCAGCCGGTCGGAGCAGTCCATCATGTGGCGCGCGAACTCCGCCTGCACGGCGGCGCTGCGCCCGTTCAGCACGTCGCGCACACCCTGCATCTGGGTGGCGTAGTCCTCCGGCGAGACGCGGCCGACGCAGGGGGCGGAGCAGTGCTTGATCTGATGTTGCAGGCAGGGCCGCGTGCGGGACGCGAAGGTCGCGTCGTCGCAGGTGCGCAGCAGGAAGGCCCGTTGCAGCGCCGCGATGGTCATGCCGACCAGCGCGGGGGAGGCGTAGGGGCCGAACAGGTCGGCCTCCCGCCGGCCGTGGCGGTGCGCGGAACCCCGGTGGTGCATCAGGCGCGGGAAGTCGTGCCCGTGGCCCAGCACGATGTAGGAGAAGGACCGGTCGTCCTTGACCAGCACGTTGAAGGGCGGCAGCAGCGTGCGGATCAGGTTCGCTTCCAGCAGAAGCGCCTCGGCCTCCGTGTGGGTGGTGACGAACTCCATGGACCGGGTCAGCGCCACCATGCGCCGGGTGCGCATGGGTAGCCCGTCGGTCCGGGTGTAGCTGGCCACCCGGCGTTTCAAATTCTTCGCCTTGCCGACATACAGGATGCGCCCGTCCGCCCCGATCATCCGGTAGACGCCGGGAGTCGCCGGCAGCGTCGACAGGGTGGCGCGGATGACCGCCGTTCCGTCCCCGTCCGTTCCGTTCATGAGGCCCCTCCTGGTGCGTTAACCAAGATGCGGCGCAAGGAAGCAGGGGAACGGGACGTGAACCAGTGATATTTGTGAGCCTGATAATCCCCTCGCCCGCCTCCGGCGGGAGAGGGAGGGGCCCGCGCCTGCGGCGCGGGAGGGTGAGGGCAAGGTTTCCACAAGAATCCACGTTATACGTACCCAAGATTCTCGGAAAGACCTTGCCCTCACCCTCCCACCGCTGCGCGGTGGGCCCCTCCCTCTCCCATCGGAGATGGGCGAGGGGATTATTCAGGCACTCAGCCGCCGAACACGGTGTTCAATTGCGCGCTGACGCGGACGAAGGTGGTGCGCTTGGGGACTTCCTTCAGCTTGGTGGCGCCGATGTAGGTCATCATGCTGCGCACGCCGCCCATGATCTCCTGCATCGTGCCTTCCACCGGGCCGCGGTAGGGCACCTCCACCGTCTTGCCTTCGGATGCGCGGTAGGCGGCGACGCCGCCCGCGTACTTGTTCATCGCCGTGTCGGACGACATGCCGTAGAAGGTCATGCTGACCGGCACGCGCTGGCCGTCGCGGTCCTCGTAGCGGATGTCGCCCTCGCACTCGTCGTGGCCGGCCAGCATGCCGCCCAGCATCACGAAGTCCGCACCGGCGCCGTAGGCCTTGGACACGTCGCCCGGCACCGTGCAGCCGCCGTCGGCGCAGACCTGGCCCTTCAGCCCGTGGGCGGCGTCGGCGCATTCGATGATGGCGGACAGCTGAGGGTAGCCGACGCCGGTCATCTTGCGCGTCGTGCAGACCGACCCCGGCCCGATGCCGACCTTCACGATGTCGGCCCCGGCCAGCAGCAGCGCCTCCGTCATGTCGCCGGTGACGACGTTGCCGGCCATGATGACGAGGTCCGGGTTCTCCGTCCGCATGCGGCCGATGAAGCGCACGAAGCGCTCCGTGTAGCCGTTGGCGACGTCCAGGCAGACCTTGCCCACGGGGGCCTTGGCCTTGACGTGCTGGAACTTGTCATAGTCGGCCTCCGTCGTGCCCAGTGAGTAGAAGACGTTCACCGTGTCCGTGTCGCGGAAGAAGGCGACCAGATCGTCCGCCGGGTAGTGCTTGTGCAGCGCGGTCATCGCGCCGAAGCGCGACAGCGCCTTCGCCACCGCCATGGTGCCGACCACGTCCATGTTGGCCGCGATCAGCGGGAAGCCCGTCCATTCCTCGCCGTTGTGCAGGAACTTGAAGCTGCGGTTGACGTCCACCTCGCTGCGGCTTTGCAGGGTGCTGCGCTTGGGGCGGATCAGCACGTCCTTGAAGTCCAGCTTCAGATCGCTTTCGATGATCACGGGTCAGTCATCCTGTTAAGGCAGTCCATTGATTCAGATGGGGGCTCGCGCGGCGCTGAGAAGGTCCAGCAGGGACAGGGCCACGACCTCCGTCGCCTTGAACAGGTCGGACAGGGGCAGGCGCTCGTCGGCGCGGTGGGCGTTGGCCTCCTCGATGGTGCGGGGGCCGGCGCCGAACAGGGCGATGGGCACCCCGGCGGCGGAGTAGTGGCGCGCGTCGGTGTAGAGCGGCACCCCCTTGGTCTCCACCGGTTCCCCCATCACACGGCTGGCGTGGGCGCAGAGGATGCCGGCGATCCGGTCCGTGCCGGGCAGCGGCGTCAGGGGACGGGCCAGCAGGATGCGGCGGACCTCCACGCGGGCCTGGGGGAAGGCGCCAGCGGCCTCGGCGATCACGGCGCGCAGGGTTTGCTCCACCGTCTCCGGGTTTTCCTCCGGGATCATGCGGCGGTCGAGCCGCAGGGTAACGCGGTCGGGCACCACGTTGGTGTTGATGCCGCCCTTGATGAGGCCGACGGTCAGCTGCGGCGACCCGATGCCCCCCACCGCCGACACGGTGCCGGCGTAGCCCTTGCGGTAGTCGTACAGCGCATTGAGGATGGCCGTGGCCGCCTCCAACGCGTCGATGCCGGTCATCGGCAGGGCGGCGTGGGCGGACTTGCCGGTGACCTCCACCTCCAGATGCAGGCAGCCGTTGTGCGCGGTAACGACGGCGTAGCTGAAGCCGGCGGCGATGGCGAAGTCCGGTTTCGTCAGCCCCTGGTCCAGCAACCACTTCGGCCCGATCTCCCCGCCCGCCTCCTCGTCGTAGGTCAGGTGCAGTTCGACGGTGCCGCGGTCCAGCCCGGCCTTCTCCAGCGCCAGCAGGGCGAAGGCGTAGGTGCTGAAGTCGGATTTCGACACCGCCACGCCGCGCCCGACCATCCAGCCGTCCACAACCTCCGCCCCGTAGGGATCGCGGGTCCAGCCCTCGCCCGGCGGCACCACGTCGCCGTGCGCGTTCAGCGCCACGACGGGACCGTCGCCGAAACGGCGGCGCACGATCAGGTTGGTCGCGGTGACCATGCCGTTGGCGCGCACGAGGTCCGCCGGGACGGGGTGGCGTTCGACCGTCAGGCCCATGGCCTCCAGCAGTTCGGCCGCGCGCTCCGCGTGGGGGGCGCAGTCGCCCGGCGGGTTGTCGGAGGGCACCTTGACCAGCTCGGCCAGGAAGCGGACCTGATCGTCGCGGGACTGGTCCAGGAAGTCGCGGATGGCCTGTTGCGCGGTGCCGGTCATGGGCGGGGCATTCCGTGTTCGAAGTGGCGGATGAGGTCGAGGAGGACGCGCACCGACAAGTCGGCGTCCTCGGCGGTGATGGATTCGGCGGGGTTGTGGCTGATGCCGCCCGCGCAGCGGAGGAAGACCATGCCCATGGGCAGCACGCCCGCGAAGGCCATGGCGTCGTGCCCGGCGCCGCTCGGCAGGTGAAGGGGGCGCACACCGGCGCGGCGCACCGCCGCCTCGATCCGCTCCACGATCTCCGGGGAGCAGGGGGCGGCGGCCGCGTCGTGGGTCGTTTCGATGGCGATCTCCACGCCGCGGCGCGCGGCGATGGCCTCCAGATCCTGGCGGATGGCCGTGCAGGCGGCGTGGCGTACGAAGTCCTCCGGCGCGCGGACGTCCAGGGTGAAGGTGGTCTCGCCGGGGATGACGTTGATGGCTCCGGGCTTGGCCTCGATGCGGCCCACGGTGGCGACGAGGTCGGCGACGGAGGTCGCCACCCGCTCCACCGCCAGCACCATCTCCGACGCGGCGGCCAGCGCGTCGCGGCGCAGCGGCATCGGCACGGTGCCGGCGTGGCCCGCCATGCCGCGCACGGTGACGGCGAAGCGGGAGGCGCCGTTGATCGCGGTGACGATGCCCAGCGGCAGCCCTTCGGCCTCCAGCACCGGCCCCTGCTCGATGTGCAGTTCGATGAAGGCCAGCGCGTCGCCGGGCTTGCGGGCGGTGCCGGCGATGGCGTCCGGGTCCCCGCCGAAGGCGCGCAGCGCGTCGGCCATGCGCACGCCGTCGCGGTCGCGGGCCTCCAGCGCCGCCGGGTCGAAGCGGCCGGCGATGGCGCGGCTGCCGGTCAGGGTGACGGGGAAGCGCACGCCCTCCTCGTCGCCGAAGCCCAGAACCTCCACAGCGAAGGGCAGGCGTTCGCCCAGCCGGTTCAGCTCCGCCACCGCCGCGACGGCGGCCAGAACGCCGAGGTTCCCGTCATACCGGCCGGCGTTGCGCACCGTGTCGATGTGGGAGCCGAGCAGCAGGGCCGGCGCGCCGGGCGTGGCGCCCTCGTAGCGGCCGACGACCGTGCCGGCGGCGTCGAGGCGGGCGGTCATGCCGGCCTCCACCATCCAGGCCATCAGCCGGTCGGCGGCGGCCCGGTGCTGCGGCGTCAGGAACAGGCGGGTCAGCGCGCCGTCCTCCTCCGTGAAGGCGGCGAAGGCGTCCAGCCGCGCCATCAGGGCCGGGCCGAAGCTCGTCATGGGAGAAGATCCTTGATGCGCAGCAGCGCGATGCGCTCGACCTGGGCCAGGGCGGTGGCGAACTCCTCCTCCGGGCCGTTGTGGACGCGGCGTTCGAAGGCGTCGAGGATTTCGGCGCGGCTGCGGCCCTTCACCGCCATGATGAAGGGGAAGCCGAAGCGCGTCTTGTAGGCGTCGTTCAGGTCTGTGAAGCGCGCGAACTCCTCCGGCGTGCAGCGGTCCAGGCCGGCGCTGGCCTGCTCCGCCGTGCTGTCGGCGGTCAGTTCGCCGCGCACCGCCAAGCGGCCGGCAAGGTCGGGGTGGGCGTTCAGGACGGCCAGCTGCCGGTCGTGCCCGGCGGCGCGCAGCACGGCGGCCATGGCGGCGTGCAGACTATCGGCGTCGTCGGGCAGGGGGCGGTTGGCGTCCCAGGCTCCCTCCGCGACCCAGGGGGAATGCTCGAACACGCCGCCGAAGCGGCCGACGAAGGCGGCACGGTCCATCTCGCTCGGTCGCATCATCCCTTCCCCTTCCCTTCCCCTCGGCCCTTCCCCACAGCGCCCATTTTGGTCAGCATACCCGCATTCACGGGCGTCCGCTTTTTCGATCCGTTTGAAAGTCCTTTTGGGCGGCGGTCGTGCGGCCGGGGCTGGATGGCGGGTATACATTCAGGATTGAAGCAGGGAGGGCGCAGCATGGCCGACGGTGGGCGTCTGACGACGCATGTACTCGACACGACGCACGGGCGGCCGGGGGCCGGGATCGCCGTGACGCTCTATCGCCTTGATGGAGAGACACGCGACCGGCTGGTGCGGACGCGCACCAACAGCGACGGGCGCTGCGACGCGCCGCTGCTCGCCGGGGCGGAGCTGACGCCGGGCGTCTATGAGCTGGTGTTCGAGGCCGGCGACTATTTCCGGGGCCTGGGCGTGGATCTGGGCGAGCCCGCCTTTCTCGACCTGGTGCCGATCCGTTTCGGCATCGCCAGGGCGGACCAGCACTACCATGTGCCGCTGCTGCTCTCCCCCTACAGCTACTCGACCTATCGGGGCAGCTGATCGGTCGCCCCATCCGTCCAGGCGGCGAGGAGTTGCCGCTCCTCCGGCGTGATCCGGGTGACGTTGCCGGGCGGCATGGCGTTGGACAGAACCGCCCAGGCGCGGATCTGGGCGGCATGGCGGCGGATTTCCTCCGGGCTGTCCAGACGCAGGCCGCGAGGGGCCTCGCCGATGCTCTCCCACACCGGGACGGCGGCGTGGCACATGCTGCAACGGGAGGTGACGACCTCTTCGACCTGCGCGAAGTCGGCGCGGGGGGGCTTGGCGGCGGTGTCGCTGGCATCGCGGGGGCCAGCCGTGCTGAGCGCCACGACGGCGGCCATGCCCAGCGCGGCGACTCCCCAGGTCCACCAGGGCGTCGGCTTGCCGGCGTGGCGGGAATTGAAGAAGTGGCGGATCACCGCCCCCACCACCAGCACGATGGCGACGATCAGCCAGCTGTAGCGCGTGCCGAAGGCCAGCGGGTAATGGTTGCTGATCATCAGGAACACGACCGGCAGCGTCAGGTAGTTGTTGTGCAGCGACCGCTGCTTCGCCTGCTTGCCGAGCGCCGGGTCCGGCGTCTCCCCCGCCATCATGGCGGCGACGGTCTTGCGCTGATTGGGGATGATGATGCGGAAGACGTTGGCCGACATGATCGTGCCGATCAGCGCGCCGATGTGCAGCATGGCCGCCCGCCCGCTGAAGACGTGGCCCAGGCCCCAGGCGACCAGCACCAGGAAGACGAAGCCCGCCGCCGCCAGCCTCATGTCGTCCTTGCCCAGCGGCGACTTGCACAGCCGGTCGTAGACGTGCCAGCCGAGCCCCAGGGCGCCCAGGCTGACGAGGATGGCGCCCCACCAGGGCAGGTCCAGCACCGCCGGGTCCACCAGGAACAGGTTGGCCCCGTGGTAGTACAGCACCGCCAGCAGGCAAAAGCCGCTGAGCCAGGTGGCATAGCTCTCCCACTTGAACCAGGTCAGCTTCTCCGGCAGTTCCGGCGGGGCGACCATGTATTTGGCCATGTGGTAGAAGCCGCCGCCATGGACCTGCCACGCCTCCCCCGCCACGCCGGGCGGCAGCCCGTCGCGCCGCCGCAGGCTGGCGTCCAGGTGGATGAAGTAGAAGCTTGAGCCGATCCACGCGATGGCCGTGATCACATGCAGCCAGCGCACCAGAAAATTGACCCATTCCCAGACGATCAGCTCCATCGCGCCCGGCCCCCTCGCTTGCGGTGAACCCCATCGCAAACTCTACGGTTGCCGCCGTCCACCGGGGAAGCGGTTGTGCGGCGCAGCACTTTCAAAAAAAACGCAAAGGTGGAATGCTGCCATAATCCCCCTCGCCCATCCCCGATGGGAGAGGGAGGGGGCCCATGGCAAAGCCATGGGAGGGTGAGGGCAAGGTTATGCCGAGAATCCTGCGCGTGTGACTTGGATTCTCGGGGCGACCTTGCCCTCACCCTTCCCACTTCGTGGGCCCCTTCCCTCTCCCGCCGGAGGCGGGCGAGGGGAATAAGGCGCAGGGAGTGGTCGCCGTGGCGCTTCTGGAGAACATGCGGGTGTTCGTGCGGGTGGTGGAGCTGGGCAGCCTGTCGGCGGCCGGGCGCAGCCTGCGGCTGTCGCCGGCCGTGGTCAGCCATCGCCTGCAAAGCCTGGAGGAACACCTGAACGCCCGCCTGCTGAACCGTACCACCCGGCAGGTGCAGTTCACCGAGGCCGGCAAGGTCTTCTTCGAACACTGCCTGGAGGTGCTGGAGGCCGCGGAGCGGGCGGAGAGCAGCGTGGCGGCCATCGGCGGGGCTCCGGTGGGCAGCCTGCGCGTCACGGCGCCGCTGGGCTTCGGCCGGCGCATCCTGGCGCCGATGGTGCCGCGGTTCCGCGCGCTCCACCCTCAGGTGGAGGTGCGGCTGCGCCTGTCCGACCATCTGCTGGACCTGCTGCGCGAGGCGACGGACGTCGCCATCCGCATGGCGGTGTTGAAAGATTCCAGCTTCATGGCGCGCAAGGTGGCCGACCTGCCGCGCGTGCTCTGCGCCGCCCCGGCCTATCTGGAGCGGCGCGGCGTGCCGGAGCGGCCGGAGGATCTGCTGTCCCACCACTGCCTGCTGCTGCGCTTCCCCGGATCGCAGCAGTTCCAGTGGACCTTGCGGACGCCGCACGGTGACATGACGCTGCCGGTGACCGGCCAGTTCGACGCCGACGACGGCGACGTGCTGACCACCTGGGCGCTGGCGGGGGAGGGGATCGCGCTGAAGCCGGTGTGGGAGGTGGCGGAGCATCTGCGCAGCGGCGCCCTGCGCGTCGTGCTGCCGCATTGCCCGCCGGAGCCGGTGACGCTGGCCGTGCTCTACCCGCACCGCAACCTGCTGCCGGCCAAGATCCGCGCCTTCATCGACTTCTTCGTGGACAATGTGCGGGCCGACCTGACGCGGTTGAGCCCCGACGCGGTTCTGTAACCGACAATTCATGGCAACTGATATTTCAGGGCGGGGGTGACGTCTCCCTTTTCGCCTGGGCCGTGTTATCATGCCGCTTCGCCAAGCGGTGCCGACCGCCGCCAGGAAGGACGAGAATGGCCGCATTTCCGCCCAAGACGCCCCCGAAGCCGCCTCTCAAACCCCAGCGCAAGAAGACCCGCCGTGCGACGCAACGGCTGACCATGACCGACGTGGCGAGTGCCGCGGGCGTGTCGCCCAGCACCGTGTCGCTTTACCTGCGCAAGCCGGAGGCGGTGTCGGAGGAGCTGGCGACCCGCGTCCGCACGGTGATCGACGAACTGGGCTACGTCCCCAACCTCGTGGCCGGCAGCCTCGCCGCGGCGAAGAGCCGCACGGTCGGCGTCATCCTGCCGTCCATCACCAACTCCTTCTACGCGGAAACCTACAACACGCTGCAAAGCGCTTTCCAGGCCGCCCACTACCAGACCCTGCTGGGCGTCAGCGAGTTCGACCCGGAGCGGGAGGAGGAGCTGATCCGCGCCTTCCTCGCCTGGTCGCCGGCGGCCATGGTGGTGACCGGCCTGCACCACACCGAGCGCACGCGGGCCATGCTGGGCTCCTGCGGCGTGCCGGTGGTGGAGATGTGGGACATTCCCTCGGCCCAGTTTCCGGCGGTGGACATGACCGTCGGCTTCTCCCATTTCGAGGTCGGGCGCCGGCAGGCCAGCCACCTCTACGACCAGGGCTGCCGCAAGGTTGCTTACATCGGCGCCGCCGTGCACCAGGACATGCGCGTGCGCAGCCGCACCGACGGCTATGAGGACGAGGTGCGGCGGCGCGCCCTGCACGAGCCCATCGCCTTCACCGCCCCCGACACCGCCTCCACCCCCGTCGGCATCTGGCTGATCGACGAGGTGCTGACCATGCATCCGGACATAGACGGGGTGGTCTGCTCCAACGACGCGATGGCGCTCGGCGTGCTGTTCGAGGTGAACCGACGCGGGCTCAGCGTGCCCCAGGACATGGCGGTGATCGGCTTCGGCGACCTGACCTTCAGCGCCGCCTGCCTGCCGCCGCTGTCCACCGTGCGGCCGCCGCAGCGGGAGATCGGGCAGCTCGCGGCCGCGCAGATCCTCGCCCGCCTCGACGGGCGGGAGCCCGGCCAGCCGCACGCCGGCCTGGACTGCGAACTGGTCGTGCGCGACAGCACCCGGCGCGACGGCGCGGCCTGAGTACCACCAAACGCCCCTGCCCCCTTCCGGAACCCTCCGGCGAAGTCCGCCGTTCGCCGAGGGTTGCTCGCAGAAGAGGGAAGGGGTATGCGCGACTTCATGGGGGCAGCCGGGGGCGGCCCGGCCGGCTTCGACTATCTGATCGTCGGGGCGGGCTTCGCCGGCAGCGTGCTGGCGGAACGGCTGGCGGCGGGGCTGGGCAAGCGGGTCCTGCTGATCGACCGGCGCCCGCACATCGGCGGCAACGCCTACGACCACTACGACGATGCCGGTCTGCTGATCCACCGCTACGGCCCGCACATCTTCCACACCAATTCGCAGCAGGTGGCCGACTACCTGTCGCGCTTCACCAAGTGGCGCCCCTACGAGCATCGGGTGCTGGCGCGGGTGGACGAGCAGCTCGTCCCCATCCCGATCAACCGGACGACCGTCAACCGCCTGTACGGGCTGGACCTCGACGAGGCCGGCGTGGCTGCCTTCCTGAAGGAACGGGCGGAGCCGGTGGCCGAGATCCGCACGTCGGAGGATGTGGTGGTCGGCGCCGTGGGGCGGGAGCTGTATGAAAAATTCTTCCGTGGCTACACGCGCAAGCAATGGGGCCTCGACCCGTCCGAACTGGACAAGGCGGTGACCGCCCGCGTGCCGACGCGCACCAACGACGACGACCGCTATTTCGGCGACAGCTTCCAGAACATGCCGCTGCACGGCTACACGCGGATGTTCGAGAACATGCTCGACCACCCGAACATCACCATCATGCTGAACGCCGACTTCCGCGACGTGGCGCGCGAGCTGCGGTTCCGCAATCTGATCTACAGCGGCCCGGTGGACGAGTTCTTCGACTTCCGCTTCGGCAAGCTGCCCTACCGGTCGCTGCGCTTCCGGCACGAGACGGTGGAGCAGGAGACGTTCCAGCCGGTTGCGGTCGTGAACTACCCCGGCGAGGATGTGCCCCACACCCGCATCACTGAATACAAGCACCTGACCGGCCAGACCCACCCGACCAGGACCAGCCTGACCTTCGAATACCCCTCGGCGGACGGCGACCCCTACTACCCCGTGCCGAAGCCGGAGAACGCGGCGCTCTACCGCCAATACCAGGAACTGGCCGACGCGACGCCCAACGTGCATTTCGTCGGGCGGCTGGCGACCTACCGCTACTACAACATGGACCAGGTGGTGGGGCAGGCGCTGGCCCTGTTCGCCCGCCTCGCCAAGGCCGAAGGCGCCACGGCGGACGCCGCCCGCGAACTGTCCGGCCTTGCCGGCGAACGGCCGGGGGCTGAGGTCCGCGAGAAAACGTGAGCGTTGCCACGAAACTCCTGCCCCGCCCCGCGCGTTAGGAAATGCAAACGGAGTGCCCCGTCGGCGGGGCGGGAGGAGAAACCATGAAAGCGTTCGGACTTGCCCTGCTGTTCGCCGTGCTGCTTGCCATCGTGTCCAGCTTCGTGCTGGAAGGCTTGATGGCCCGCCGCGCCGACCAGGCCTTCTCCACCGCCAGCGCGCGCGTGGGCGAGGAGAACACCGTCGTACACCGCAACTTCATGGGCCGGCCGAAGGAATAGGAAGAAACAGAAAAGCCCCTCTCCCATCGGAGATGGGAGAGGGGCTTTTCTTTGCGGCCTCTACTCCGCGGCCCGGTGAATGGCCCCCCGGCCGTCGTTGGCGTGCTGCTTGCGCAATTCCTCCTCGTACCAGCGGCGGTGATGGTCCTTAGCCCAGTTCTCGTCCACGCGGCCGGTGCCCATGGCGTCGAAAGCGCCTTCCATGCCGACGGTGCCGATGTAGATGTGGGCGATGATGATCGCGATCATGATCGACGCCACCACACCGTGCACGACGTGCAGGATCTGCATGCCGCCGATCCCGGTGACGGCGAAGGGCATCATCAGCAGGAAGCCGCTGACCGCCAGCGTCAGCCCGCCCAGCACCACGGCCCAGAAGATCCCCTTCTGACCGGCGTTGAAGCGCCCGGCCTCCGGATGCTCGCCCTGCTTGGACAGGATGCCGCCCATGGTCTTCAGCCAGACCAGATCGGCGCGCTCCGGGATGTTGTCGCGGATCCAGCTGACGAAGATCAGCACCAGCCCGATCACGAAGGGCACGCTGAAGAAGTTGTGCAGGTACTTGCTGGCGTCGGCGACGGAGGTGAAGGCCTGGTGGCCGATCAGCGGAATCAGCACCGGCCGCCCGAAGGTGACGACCAGCCCCGTCAGCGCCATGATGATGAAGCTGACCGCCGTGGCCCAGTGGACGAAGCGGTCCACCCAGTCGAAGCGCTTGACCAGCCGGCCCGACCGCCCGCCGTGGATGCGGATGGTGCCGCGGTACAGGTAGAACAGGATCAGCAGCGCGATCACGCCCAGCGTCATGACGCCCGCGACGATCCGCAGCCAGTGGGTGCGGAACTCCCGCCACTCGCGCCCCTCGGGCTGCATCAGCACCGACAGCTTGCCGTCGGGGATGCTGACCGTGCCCGTCGTCTTGTCGTTAGGCGTCTGATAGAGGTCAACCTGTTCCTTGGAGGTCGCCGGATTCTGACCCGGCACCTGATAGAGCTGCGCCTGCACCGCCGGAGCGGTCACCAGAAGCAGGAAGCCGATCAGGAGGAAACGGAGGAGCCTCGTCATGTCGCGTCCTTCCCTTTTATAGGCCCCCTCTCCCCGGAGGGGAGAGGGGATGTCGGGTCGTTCAGCTTCCGCCGGTGCCGGTGTTGCCGGGGGCGAAGGCGCTGCCCTTGTCGCGGCGGTTGTCGTTGCGGCCGTAGGCGGTGGCCCAGCCCCAGGCGCCGGAGCCGTAGCCGCGCCGCACCGTCCGCTCCTTGTAGATGTCGGCCAGAACGTCGCCGTCGCCGGCCATCAGCGCGCGGGTGGAGCACATCTCCGCGCACAGCGGCAGCTTGCCCTCCGCCAGACGGTTGGAGCCGTATTTCTGGTATTCCTCCGGCGTGTTGTCGGCCTCCGGGCCGCCGGTGCAGAAGGTGCACTTGTCCATCTTGCCCCGGCCGCCGAAGTTGGTGGCCTGCGGGTACTGCGGCGCGCCGAAGGGGCAGGCGTAGAAGCAATAGCCGCAGCCGATGCACAGGTCCTTGGAATGCAGCACCACGCCGTCGGCGGTCTGGTAGAAGCAGTCCACCGGGCAGACCGCCGCGCAGGGCGGGTCGGTGCAGTGCATGCAGGCCATGGAGATCGACCGCTCGCCCGGCACGCCGTCCTTCAGCGTGACGACGCGGCGGCGGTTGATGCCCCAGGGGATGTCGTGTTCGTTCTTGCAGGCGGTGACGCAGGCGTTGCATTCGATGCAGCGTTCCGCGTCGCACAGGAACTTCATGCGGGCCATGGTTTATCCTCCCCTGCCGCCTGTTAAGCCGGCTCGACGCGGCAGAGCGTGACCTTGGTTTCCTGCATGAAGGTCACGGGGTCGTAGCCGTAGGTGGTCACGCTGTTGGCCGCCTCGCCCAGGACGATGGGGTCGGTGCCCTTCGGGTAGTTGTCGCGCAGGCTGTTGCCCTGCCAGAAGCCGGAGAAGTGGAAGGGCAGGAAGACGGTGCCGACGCCGATGCGTTCGGTGACCATCGCCTGCACCTTGGCCCTGGCGTCGTTCTCCGGCCCGTAGATCCACACCATGGCGCCGTCGCGGATGCCCAGCCGCTGGGCGTCCTTGGGGTTGATCTCCGCGAACATGGTCTGCTGCAGCTCCGCCAGCCAGGGGTTGGAGCGCGTCTCCTCCCCGCCGCCCTCGTACTCGACCAGACGGCCGGAGGTGAGGATGAAGGGGAAGCGCTGGCGCAGGTCGCTGTCCGCGATCTTGAACTGGAGCGAGCGGGCGAGCTGCGGCAGGCGGAAGTCGCGCCGGTCCTCGATGGCCGGATACTCCTTCACCAGCTCGGGCCGCGGGGAGTAGATCGGCTCGCGGTGGACCGGCACCGGGTCGGGCAGGTTCCAGGCGACGCACCGCGCCTTGGCGTTGCCGTGCGGCACGCAGCCGTGCTTCAGCGCCACGCGGATGATCCCCATCGACAGGTCGGTCTGCCAGCTGACCTCGTCCACCTTCTCGCCGCCGATGGCCTGGATGACCTTCATCTCCTCCGGCGTCAGGTCCTTGTCCCAGCCCAGCTTCTTCAGCATGGCCATGGTGAATTCCGGATAGCCGTCCTGGATCTCCGACCCCTTGGAGTAGGAGCCGTCGGCCAGCAGGCTGACGCCGTTGCGCTCCACGCCGAAGCGGGCGCGGAAGACGCCGCCGCCGTCCATGACGTGCTTGGACGTGTCGTACAGCACGCCGCAGCCGGGATGGCGCAGCTCCGGATGGCCCCAGCTGGGCCAGGGCATGCCGTAATAGTCGCCCTTGCAGGGGCCGTCGGAGGCCCGCATGGTGATCTTGTCGAAATCGGCCTGATGCTTCATGTGCATCTTCAGCCGTTCCGGGGACTGGCCGGTGTAGCCGGTGGAGATGCAACTGCGGTTGATCTCCCGCAGGATGTCCTCCGGCACGGGGCGGGTGTTCTCCACCGAGATGTGCTTGAACATCTCGTCGGCGAAGCCGAGCTTCTTCGCCAGCATATACATGATGGTGTAGTCGTCCTTCGATTCGAAGATCGGCTCCACCACCTTCTCGCCCCACTGGAGGGAGCGGTTGGAGCAGGTGCGCGACCCGTCGGTTTCGAAGGACGTGCAGGCCGGCAGCAGGTAGGTGCCGTTGCGCCGCTGCTGGAAGGACGCGAAGGTCGTCGGGTGCGGGTCCGCGACGACCAGCAGCGACAGCTTCTCCAGCCCCTTCAGCATCTCCGGCATGCGGGTGACGGTGTTGCCGCCATGCCCCATGACGAACATCGCCCTCAGCGGCGACGGCTGCTGGATGTCCTCCGGCTTGTAGGTGACGGCGTCGAACCAGCGGGTGGTCGGGATGCCCTTGGCCTCCATCAGCTCCTTGGAGGCGAAGCGGCCCTTCATCCACTCATAGTCCACGTCCCAGGCGCGGCAGAAATGCTTCCACGCCCCCTCCGCCAGCCCGTAGTAGGACGGCAGGGTGGAGACGTCCAGGCCGAGGTCGGTCGCACCCTGTACGTTGCAGTGGCCGCGGTAGATGTTGGCCCCGCCGCCCGCCACGCCGATGTTGCCCAGCGCCAGCTGGAGGATCGACAGCGCCCGTACGTTCGCCGTGCCGGTGGTCTTCTGCGTGATGCCCATGCACCAGATGACGGTGGAGGGGCGGTTCTTCGCCAGCGCCTCCGCCACGCGCTTGACCTGCTCGCCGGGCACGCCGGTGACGCGCTCCACGGTCGCGGGGTCCCACTTCTTCACCTCGGCACGGACCTCGTCCATGCCGTAGACGCGCTGGCGGATGTAGTCCTTGTCCTCCCAGCCGTTCTCGAAGATGTGCCACAGGATGCCCCAGGTGATGGGGATGTCCGTGCCGGGACGGATGCGGACATATTCGGTGGCGTGGGCGGCGGTGCGGGTGAAGCGCGGGTCGATGACGATGAAGGGGGCGCGGTTGCGCTCCTTCCCGCGCAGCATGTGCGGCAGGGAGACGGGGTGCGCCTCCGCCGGGTTGCCGCCGATGATCACCAGCGCCTTGCTGTTCTGGATGTCGTTGTAGCTGTTGGTCATGGCGCCGTAGCCCCACGTGTTCGCCACGCCGGCGACCGTGGTGGAATGGCAGATGCGCGCCTGGTGATCGACGTTGTTCGTCCCCCAAAAGGCCGCCAGCTTGCGGAACAGGTAGGACGCCTCGTTGGTGAACTTGGCGGAGCCCAGCCAGAAGACCGCGTCCGGCCCGGACTGCTGGCGGATGTCCTGAAGCTGGTTGCCGATCTCCTCGATGGCCTGATCCCAGGACAGGCGCTGCCACTGGCCGTCGACGAGCTTCATCGGATACTTCATCCGCCGCTCGCCCTTGGTCAGCTCGCGCACGGAGGCACCCTTGGCGCAGTGGGCGCCCTGGCTGATCGGGCTTTCCCAGCCCGGCTCCTGCCCCGTCCAGACGCCGTTCTGCACCTCCGCGATCACGGTGCAGCCGACCGAGCAGTGGGTGCAGACGTTCTTGCGGGTCACCGTTTCGACATTTGGAATGGTCGGCCCGGCTTCGGCCTTGCGGATCATGGCGGCGGGCAGCGCGCTCAAGGCCGCCATGCCACCGGCCGCGAGGCCCGAGGTCTTGAGGAAGCCGCGGCGGTCCACGGTGCCGCCAAGACCGGAGGTCAGGGTGCGCGCCAGCGAGCCGCGCGCGGGCTTTCCGGAGGAACGCTTCACGAGCATGGCACGGCCCTCCCGGCTACAGGCGGTTCAGCGCGTAGAAGCGCTTCACATGGTCGGTTTCGCGGTAGCGGGACTTCACCTGTTCCTGCGGCGATTCCATGGCCTCCGCCGCACCGGGGGCAACGGCGACGGCCGCCGCCCCGGCGACGCCGAGGCCCAGGCCCTTCAGCAGGCTGCGACGTTCGATTCCGGTCTTGTTGGTCTTGTTTTCACGGTCCATGGCCCGTGTCCTCCCGCTCGTCTTGTTGTCCGGCGGCTTGCGCGAGCATCGCGAAGGCGTCGGTTTCGATGTCCAGGAACAGGCGGCCGATCGTCCCGACCGGCCGGTAGAGATCCGCCGCCTGTGCCCGTTCCAGGTCGGCGAAGAACCGGCCGGCCCAGGGGGCGAGGTGGCGGTCGTGGAACCGTTTCTGCCGGAGCAGATCCGGCGGCCCGAGCTGGCCGGAAATCAGGGCGGCCATCATCTCGGCGATGGAGGCGATGTGGTCTTCCGGCTCCACCACATCGGCGGCGCGCTCGATGCCCAGCGCCTGCATGTCCTCGCGCAGGCGGGCGAGCGGCCGGTCGTGCAGGAAGCCGGTGCGGTAGTAGGAGGCGAAGGGGACCAGCTCCCCCCGCGTGACGCCGACGAACAGGTCAAAATATTCGCGCTCCGCCCGCCGTTCGTCGGTCGCGCGGGCACGCGTTGCAAGTTCGTCGATGGCGCGGCCAAGCGGCGTGCCGTCCCCGGACAGGCCGGCGGCGGCGTCCAGCAGCGCCCGCGACGGCGGACGCGCCAAAAGCTGCGCCAGCAGCGTGTAGGCCTGCGCGCGCAGAAGGTCCGCGTCGTCGATGGGATCATGGTCGTCAACAGCCTGATCGGCGTACCTCGCCATGCCGCCTCCCCGCATCGCCCCGCCGTCGTCCGGTTATGCTCCGGCTCGTTCCAGGACAACACGGCGGGCCGAGGAAAGTTGCGCGGCCCGGCTTTCGCTGGGCGTTGGAGTTACGACGAAGGGAGCGACCTCTCTCCCTCTCCCCGGAGGGGAGAGGGAACGTCCTCCGGGGCTTCTTCACTTTCCGCTTCTGTGCTCGCGACCAGGGGTGCCGCCTCCGGAACGGGTTCCTTCACCGGGTCCTCGCCGACGATGCTTTCGACCATGTCGAGGATCTTGTCGGTGGGCAAAAGCTGGGCGTAGCCGGGGGCGTTGCAGTCCCAGTCGTACTCGGCGAAGCCCCGGAAATTCGCGATCACCGGGTCGCTGACCCAGGCCTTGCGGAGCGCCATCAGGCGCAGTTCCTGCGGCACCTCCGGGGCGAGGAAGGCGGTGTAGTCGCTGTCGGCGCCCAGGCTTTCCACCGGAGGCAGGGTGGCGGGGTCGAAGGGTTCGGGCGCTTCCTCGGCAACGGGGTTCGTGGCGGGTTCCGCCGGTTCCTCGGCGGGGGCCTCGGGCGGTGGCTCCTCGCGGGCTTCGCGCTTCAGGCGGGACCAGCGGGACAGGAAGGGTTCGTCGTCAGCCATGCTTGTTCTCCGGTCGGGACACCGGGCGGCGGGTGGCCAGAGCCTCGGGGTCGGCGCGGTCGCGCTGGCGCTTGTAGAAGGGGCGGTCGATGTAGTGGCGGGCCACGAAGTCCTGCATCCAGGCGGCGAGGTCGGCGGGCAGGGGCAGCGCCTCGATCAGGTCGTCGCCCGCGTCGGAATGGGCGTCCACCTCGCCGGGATCGGCCGTGACGGCGTGCAGGCGCAAGCCCGGCTCCTCCGCGCAGCGCCGCAGGATGACGTAGAGCGACGGGCGGGCGCTGGCGAGGTTCTCCTTGTAGTTTTCGGCCTCCGTGGGGTGCAGGGCGACCTCCGCCGTCCCGGCGTAATAGTCGGTGCGGTCGGGGCTTTCGGCCAGCACGGTCCAGGGCGCGCGGTCGGGCAGGGCGGGCAGCAGCCCGACCACGCGCCAGCGCGCGTCCACCCACGGGTTGTCGATGCGCTGGCGTTCCACGACGACGCCGACGCTGCGGCGTTCGGAACAGTCGGTCATGGCGGCTCTCCTTCGGTCCGGCGGCGTTCCACGACGCGGCGCACCGGCGCGAAGCCGGCGTCCTCCCAGATGTCCATCCAGGACAGGAAATGGCGGGCGAAGCTGTCCAGCAGGTCGGGCGCCTCCACCTCGCCGAAGCCTTCCTCCCGCAGGCAACTGCGGTCGGGGTGGCGGCCGGGGTCGGGGTCGTCCGGATCGCCGAGCACGTTCAGGCTCGCGCCGACCACCGCCCAGTCCGGCGTGTCCCCCTTCGGGATTTCGGGAGCGGCGAAGCGCACCGCGCCGACCAGGGCGCCGTTCAGCCGCACGCGGTCGTCCGGGTCGAAGGCGATGGCGAGGTTCGGCGGCCCCAGCGCCTCCAGCGCATCGGCCAGCGCGGCCAGCGCCACGGCGGTGACGCCGCGCGTTTCCGACAGCGGGCGGTCCGGCCCCAGCACGACCGCCAGCTCCAGGCGGTCGCGCCGGGGTTGCCAGATCAGCGTGCCGGCTTCCTCCCCCTCGGCGGCGAGGCGGGTAGCCGTGGCGAAGGGGTCGCCCTCCGCCATGGGGCGGGGGGTGAAGACGGGGGGAAGCGTCGGGGTGTCGGGCCTGTCCATAGGACAAGAAACGCTTCGGCGGGAGACTTGGTGCCCTCGCGTGTTGTTCGAAGGGAAAGCGTTGCCGTTTCTGGAAGGAGATGTCCCGTGCGCGCCGTTCTTCCCTTCGCCGCCGTTCTGATGATCGCCTCCGCCGCCTTCGCCCAGGATGCGGCGACCAAGGGCGCCGTCGCCAACGATCCCGCCGTGAAGCAAAGCCAGGAGCCCGAGCCCAACGCCCAGGGCGTCCGCACCCCGAAGGCGACCACCAGCGGCGCCACCCAGTCCGCCGAGTTGCAAGAGGCGCTGTCCGCCGTGCGCGCCGCCCCGCCGGACCTCCAGGGCAACAAGATGCCCCGCCCCAACTGGTTGGCGAGCGAACCCGACCAGCCGAACGAGCCCTCCCGTTCCCAAAACCCGTCCGATCTGAGCAGCCAGGAAGTGAAGTGACAGGCTTGACGTCATAACGGACGTTCTTACATACTGCCGTCCGCTGAGTGTGGAGGCTTCGATGCACACCACCAAACTGACCAAGGTCGGCAACTCTACGGGAGTGACGCTGCCGCGCGACGTTCTGGCCGCCGCCGATCTTCAGCGCGGCGATGCCGTGGCGGTGGAGGTGCGCGACGGCCGCATCGAGATCTCGAAGGCCGGCGACACCTACAACCAAGCCATGGATGTGGGCCGCCGCTTCGCCGCCCGCTACCGGCGCACCATGGACATCCTGTCCAAGTAGGCGCCCCCTGGTGAAGGATCAGGCGAAGGAACAGGTGGAAGAACAGCCGACCGTCCAGGGGCGCCCCTACGTCAACCCGCCGCTCCAGGCCGTTCTCGACCTGCACGGCGAATTGCTGGCGGAACATGGCGGAGCCTATGGACTGCGCGATCCGGGGGCGTTGGAAGCTTCCCTGGCGCGCCCGTACCAGCTCATCGCCTATGGCGACGAACGGCTGACCATCTTCGATCTGGCCGCGGCCGTCTGCGCCAGCGTCTGCCGCAACCATCCCTTCGTGGACGGCAACAAGCGCGCGGGCTTCGTCGCGCTCGGCCTCCTGCTCGGGCTCAACGGGTTTGAGCTGGACGCGGCGGAGCGCGAAGCGGCGGACATGGTCCTGGCGCTCGCCGCCGGCACGCTGAGCGAAGAGACCTTCCGCGACTGGGTCGCCGACCGCGCCTTTGAAGTTTCCGAAGACTGACCGCAGGCCTCCTTACTCCGCCGGGGTAGGGCGCATTTCGCCGCCTGTGGCATGGCTCCGCGGGCGCAGGCGTTCGGTCAGGTGCTGGAAGGCGACGAACAGGACCGGCACGAAGATGATGCCGACCACGGTCGCCGCCGTCATGCCGCTGAACACCGTCGTGCCGATGGACCGGCGGCTGGCGGCACCGGCGCCCGACGCGACCAGCAGCGGCACCGCGCCCAGGATGAAGGCCAGGGCGGTCATCAGCACGGCGCGGAAGCGCTGGCGGGCGCCGGTCACGGCGGAGTCGATCACCGGATGGCCGGCGGCGCGCTGCTCCCGCGCGAACTCCACGATCAGGATGGCGTTCTTGGCGGCGAGGCCGACCAGCAGGACGAGGCCGATCTGCGCGTAGATGTCGTTGGGGATGCGGGCGATGGTCAGGCCCAGCCCGGCGCCCAGCACGGCGATGGCGACCGACAGCAGCACGGCCATGGGGATCAGCCAGTTCTCGTACTGCGCCACCAGGAACAGATAGCCGAACATCACCGCCAGCGCGAAGATGACGATGGTCTGGTTGCCGACGCGGCTTTCCTGGTAGGACAGGCCCGTCCACTCCGTGGCGTAGCCCGCCGGCAGTGTCCGGTTCGCCACGTCCTGCATCGCGGCAAGCGCCTGCCCGGAACTGCCCCCCGCCCCCGCCTGCCCGTTGACGGAGGCGGAGAGGAACTGGTTGTAGCGAATGATGCTGTCGGGGGCGAGCGTGTTGCGGATGCTGACGATGCTGCGCAGCGGCACCATCTCCCCCGACGCGCCGCGGACGTAGAGCTGGTCGATGGCCTGCACCTGATCGCGGTATTCGGCGGCGTCCTGCACCTGCACTTGGAAAACGCGGCCGTAGAGGTTGAAGTCGTTGACGTAGCGGGACCCCAGATGGGCCTGCAACGTGGTGAACACGTCCCCCGGCGAGACGCCCAGCAGCGCCGCCTTGGTGCGGTCCAGGTCCACGAACAGGTGCGGCACGTCGGGGCTGAAGGTGCTGAAGACGGCGGACAGGCGCGTGTCCTGGTTGGCCGCGACCAGCAGCCCGCGCAGCACGGCCCCCAGCTCCTGCGGGGATTGCCCGCCCAGCGCCTGCACTTGCAGGTCGAAGCCGCCGGTCCGGCCGAGGCCGGGGATGGAGGGCGGGTTGAAGGCGATGATGTTGGCCCGGGGCACCGCCGCCATCTTCGGGCGCAAGGCCCCCAGGATGGCGTCCACCTGCTGGTCCGTCGGACGCTCGGCCCAGGGCTTCAGCACGGCGATCTGCAAGCCGACGTTGGAAGCGGCACCGCTGAGGATGCTGTAGCCGGACACGGCGATGACGTGGGCCACCCCCGGCGTGTTGCGCAGAAGGTCGGTGACCTCGCCCATCACCTCCTGCGTGCGGCCGAGCGAGGCGGCGCTGGGAAGCTGCACGTTGACGAAGAAATAGCCCTGGTCCTCCGACGGCAGGAAGGCGCCGGGCACGGCGCGCAGCACCAGAAAGGCGCCGACGCACAGCGCGGCGAAGATCCCCAGCCCGATCACCAGCTTGCGCGACAGCCAGCCGACCAGCGAACCGTAGCGGTCACGCACCCGGTCCAGCCCCGTGTTGAAGGCGCCCAGCACCCGCCAGGGCCGCCCCGGCGGGCGCAGCAGCATGCCGCACAAGGCCGGTGTCAAAGTCAGCGAGACCATGCCGGAGATCAGGAAGGCCACGGTGATGGTGACCGCGAACTGCCGGTACAGCGCCCCGGTGATGCCCGGCAGGAAGGCCACCGGCACGAACACCGCCGCCAGGACGAGGGTCGAGGCGACGATGGCGCCGGTCACCTGCTGCATGGCGACGGCGGCGGCGGAAGGGGCGGGCTGGTCGGGGTGCTCCTCCATCACGCGGCGGACGTTCTCCACCACCACGATGGCGTCGTCCACGACGAGGCCGATGGCCAGCACCAGCGCGAACAGCGTGATGGTGTTGGCGCTGTAGCCCAGCGCCAGCAGCACCGCGAAGACGCCGATGATCGACACGGGGATCGCCAGCGTCGGGATCAGCGTCGCCCGCCAGTCCTGAAGGAAGACGTAGATGACCACCACCACCAGCAGGAAGGTGATGCCCAGCGTCAGCACGATCTCCTCGATGGTGGCGCTGACGAAGTTGGTGGTGTCGAAGACGACGGCGTATTTCAGCCCTTCGGGAAAGCGCCCGGACAGGCGCTCCAGCTCCGCCCGCACGGCCTTCGCCACGTCCAGCGCGTTGGCGTCCGGCGACTGGTAGACCACCATCGTCGCCGACGGGTCGCCGTCCAGCTTGGAGGTGGAGGTGTAGCTCTGCGCTCCCAGCTCCACGCGCGCGATGTCGCCCAGCTTGACGAGCCCGCCGTTCTCGTTGGTGCGCACGATGATGTTGGAGAACTGCTTTGGATCGTCCAGCCGGCCGCGGGCGAGGATGGTCAACTGCTGCTGGCCGTCGGGCACCGGCGGCGCGCCGATCTGCCCGGCCGAGGCCTGGAGGTTCTGGTTCTGGATCGCGGCCACCACGTCGGACGCGGCGATGCCCAGCGCGGCCATGCGGTTGGGGTCCATCCAGACGCGCATGGCGTAGGTCAGGGCGCCCAGCACCTGAGCGTCGCCCACGCCCTTCACCCGCGCGATGGCGTCGCGCAGGTTGATGCTGGCGTAGTTGGAGATGAAGATCGGGTCGAACTGCCCACCCGGCGAATAGACGTTCACCGCCATCAGCATGTTGGTGGACTGCTTGCGCACGGTGACGCCCTGGCGCGTGACCTCCGGCGGCAGGGTCGGGGTCGCCAGCGACAGGCGGTTCTGCACGTTGATGGCGGCCAGATCCGGATCGGTGCCCGGCGCGAAGGTGACGGCCAGCGTGTAGGCGCCCGTGTCCGTGCTGGTGGAGGACATGTAGAGCATGCCCTCCACCCCGTTCACCTGCGCCTCGATGGGGGCGGCGACGCTGTCGGCGACCACCTGGGCGTTGGCGCCGGGGTAGCTGGCGGTGACCTGCACCGACGGCGGGGTGATCGGCGGGAACTGCGCCACGGGGATGAACAGCATCGCCAGCGCCCCCGCGATGGTCACCACCAGCGCGATGACGATGGCGAGGTTCGGGCGCCGGATGAACAGGCCGGAGAACATGATGCCCTTACCCCTTCGGCTGTTCGGCGGTCTGCGTGGCGGGTGCCGGCTGCACGGCCATGCCGGGGCGGACCTTCTGCACGCCGTTGACGACGATGGTTTCCCCGACCTCCAGCCCCTTGCGGACGGCCATCTGCTGTTCGAGCTGCGGCCCCGGCTCGATGGGGCGTCGCTGCACCCGGTTCTGCTCGTCGAGCACGAGGACGTAGCTGCCCTGCTGGTCCTGCTGGATGGCGGAGACGGGGACCACCGGCTGCTCCTCCCGCTGGGCCGGGCGGATCAGCACGGTTACGTACTGGCCGGGCAGCAGCAGGCCGTCGGGGTTGGCGAATTCCGCATAGACGGGGATGGTGCCGGTCTGCGGGTCGATGCGGTTGCTGACGAAGGCCACCTTGCCCTTCTCCCCGTACTCCGAACCGTCGGCGAGCCGCAGGCCGGGCACGAAGTCGTTGACCCGCTCGGCCGGGGTGCGGCCGGGGGAGGCCCGCTGGGTCTGCAGAAGGTCGCGGTCGCTGACCGAGAAGACCACGCGGATGGGGTCGAGCTGCACCACCGTGGTGAGCGGCCCCGTCGACGGGTTGACGAGGTTGCCCTCCGTCGCCACGGTCGCGCCCACGCGCCCCTTCACCGGGGAGGTGATGTGGGTGTAGCCGAGGTTCAGCTCCGCCTGCCGCAGCTTGGCCTGGGCCTGCATGATGTCGGCGGCCGCCGTCTCCCGCGCGGCCTGGGCCTGATCCACGTCGGCCTGGGAGATGTTGCCGCGGGTCCGCAGCTCCTGCGCGCGCTGGAAGGCGCGCTCAGCCTCCCGCTGCTGCGCCTGGGCGCGGGCGAGGTCGGCCTTGGCGCTGTCCACCGCCGCCTGATAGGGCGCCTGCTCGATGACGTAGAGCAGCGTGCCGTCGCTGACGGTCTGCCCTTCCTGAAAGGCCACCTGCTCAATGATGCCCTCCACGCGGGCGCGCGCCTGGAAGTCGCGGATCGCCTGGACGCGCCCGATGAACTCGCTGGTCGGCGTGACGTCGCGCTGGCGCACGACCTCCGTCGTCACCGTTGGCGGCGGACCGCCGGGAGGCTGCTGGGCCTGACCCTG
This sequence comes from Azospirillum mesophilum, assembly GCF_053470405.2. NCBI lineage: Bacteria > Pseudomonadati > Pseudomonadota > Alphaproteobacteria > Rhodospirillales > Azospirillaceae > Azospirillum > Azospirillum mesophilum. The sequence goes on along the minus strand of NZ_JBPXMQ020000034.1, from coordinate 7,427 downwards.
TTGCGGAAAAAGGACGAGGAGGCACGAGGCGGCGAGAACAGCGTGAAGGCGATGCATGGACAGGATTCCCGGAAGGCCGTGCCACCGAGAACAGGCCGGAACGCGCTTGGGTTCATTGGGCTGCTGAAAAGGGACTCGTCAGGACTATCGCGCTTCAATTCCTTGGCCCGGCGGAACCGGGCTACGGGATGCACAGATGTTGCGTGTGCGGTAAGCGGTTGAGCCACCTTGGAAAAGCCCCTCTCCCTCGAGGGGCGCGCCGCCGGAGGACGCCAAAGGCGTTCGCAGGCAAGCGTGGTCGGGGTGAGGGTGGTTACGGGCGGCAGCCCGGAAAAATCGCCACTATGCCTGCGTTTATAGCCCCTGGCGGGGCTCCCCCTCATCCCAACCCTTCTCCCCCGGAGGGGAGAAGGGCTATCCGCAATGCCTCATCAATGACTTACCGCACCAGCGAAATCTGTGAATGCCGTAGCCGCGGAGCCGGGCCAGGGCATGAGGGTGCTCTCACGTCAACCCGAGACGCCGGTGCGCAGGCGCACCCGGATCAGCCCACTGCCCAGGGGGTCGGCGCGGTCGGGCTTGGCCATGGCTTCCAGAAGCTTTTCGTCGCTGGACCAGTAGGGCACGTACCACGCCCGGTCCACGTCCATGATCAGCACGCGCCGCGTCGTCGCGTCGTAGGCGCCGAGCGGGGCGATGTGGCCCACCATGGCGTCGCCGGTCAGGGTGCCCTGGTCGTAGGCCAGCAGGATGATGTCGCGGCTGCTGCGCTCGTTTTCCGTCAGAATGCGGCGCAGCTCGGCCAGCGTCTGCGGGGAGGTGTCGCGGGCGCGGAAGACCTCCACATCGGCGTCCAGCCCGAAGGCGGCGACCGCGCGGCGCACGTAGCCCTCGAAGTCGGTGAAGGAGACGCCGTCGCCGTTCTCCGCGCTGGCGGTCTTCCAGAGGTCGTCGTCCACCTCGTTCAGCACGCGGTTCTGGGTGACGACGCGCTCGCTCGCCAGGGTGGGCAGGCCGCGCAGCGCGTTGATCATCATCGCCACGCTGGCGACGGAGCAGGCGCTGCCGGTCTGCTGGGGGACGTAGTAGGGCATCAGCGCCCAGAAGTCCGGCGCCTCGGCCCGGCGCAGATAGTCGCGGTCCACCGTCATGGGCACGGCGTCCGGGCCGAACTTGGGCTTGGTGTCCAAGGTCAGGGCATCCTGCGCCCAGGCGGGATGGAACGGGGCGGAGGCCGGAAGGGCAAGGGCGGCGCACAGGGCGAACAGCACGGCTCGCATCGGGATTTTCACACGCTTCATCGAAATGGGATCGGTCAATACGGGCTCTTTGCGGGCTCGCCCCAACGCGTTACCCCGGCGGGGCGCTCCTCGATATGGTGCGCTGCGGCACGAGGGCCAAGCAATTCTGCACGATCGGGGCGCAGGCGCCTCGTGACGAAGCGCGGTAGACGAGCTGCTGCACCACGCCGCCTTCCAGGGTAAAGGTGGCCTCGCACCGCTCGTCGCGGATGTCGCCGGGCACGGGCGGGTAATAATCCCAGGGATCGTAGTCCAGGCCGCCGTGCCAATGGTGGCCCCAGGGATGGCCCCAGGGGGAGCCCCAAGGATAGCCAATGGGCGGCGGAGGCGCGTAGTAGGTGATGGAGCCGGTCCGGTAGCTCAGATACTCCAGCGTGCCGCTGGAGGCCTGCCGCTCCGGAGCGCCGGCGCAGGAGAACAGAGTGCCCTTGGGCATGCCGACCAGCGCGCTCTGCGCCGCCAGCGCGGCGTCGGCGCCGGGATCGGCACAGGCGGTCATGGCGAGCAGGGCGGCAAGTGGGGCGCTGGCCGCCAACCGGGGAAAGCGGACGAGGGAGCATCTGAAGGGGCGTCGAGGAAACACGGTCGGAACCTCCTCCCCTGGGGAATACTCCATAAGAACAGCGCCCGCCCGTGTTTTGATCCCGGCCTTCGGGACCACGAAAGGGACCATGAAAAAAGCCGGCCGGGGCGGAGCCTCGGCCGGCGGACGGGGGCGGCGTCCTTACGGCTGCTGGCGGAGGACCATGGTCCACCACATCCAGCGGTCGATCACCAGCCCCGGGTTTCGGGACGGCGTGCAGGGGCGCGGCGCTCCCCAGCACTGGTCGCCGGTGACGGGCGAGTGGAAGGTGATGCCCTGGCCGTTCTGCCAGTCGGCCAGTTCGACGGCCGGGATCTTCGGCCATTCGCGCGTGTAGACCTGTTCCTCGGAAATCCGGTCGGCCAGATCCTGGGCCGGCAGGAACAGCAGGTAGGCTCCGGCCGCCGTCACTAGCGGGGCCAGCCAACGCAGCCGGACCGACTGGGCGTCGGGCAGGCGGATGGCCGGCAGGGGCAGGTTGGGCAGGCGGAGCTTCGGCAGGGCGATGGCCGGCAGCGGGATGGCGGCGAGGCGGTCGATCACCCGCTTGCCGACCAGCAGCACGAAATCGAACGGGGCCAGCAGGGACAGCAGCAGGAAGGGCAGGGCGACCAGGAAGCCTTCGCCATAGCGCAGCAGCGGGGCCGTCGCGAACCAGAACAGCAGGCCGAGCGTCACGGTCACCAGCAGCCCGGCCCGGATGCGCCAGGTCTGGTTGGCGGAAGCCGGCAGCCGGCCGGTGCGGCCCAGCCACCAGAGCAGCGCCGTGACGGGCGCGGCGGCCGCCGCGGCCAGATACACGTCGGCCAGATCCACCATCACCGGATCCTGAAGGAGCTTCGGGACCCAGTCGTTCAGCCAGTCCCACGACCCCAGCACCTTGTCCGGCGTCACGCCGGGAAGGCGCGCCCAGCTCCGCATCCACAGCCAGTCGTTGGCGGCGATGTCGGTCCCGACGGCCCAGGGGATGCCCGGCAGGCAGCTCGCCCCCGACGGGAAGGCAAGGCAGCTCGACGTCAGCACGCCGCGGACCAGCATCACCACGAAGATCGCGCCGGCCAGAAGCGCCGGCCCGGCCAGCAGACGGCGCAGCCGTCCCCACCATCCCGGAAAGGCGAACAGCAGCAGCAGCGGCACCAGCCCGACCATCATCTGCGACAGCTTTACGGAAATCGCCATGGCCGCGAACACCGTGGCGAGCCCGAGCCGGACATCCCCCACCGTGTCGGCCTTCGGGTCCGCCGCCGGGGTGTTCTTCAGGGATTCCACGCCCAGGGCGAAGACGTAGAGCACCAGCAGCGTCGTCGGCAGGTCGGTGTTCGGCGTTCCCGAAAGCCGGTTCGCCATCACCGTTTCCAGCAGCACCCAGACGACCCCGCCGCCGAACAGGGCGCCGGACAGCCGGCCGTCGAGGAAGGCCGCCGGGATCCGCTGCGCCAGCGCCGCGATGACGAGGCCATAGGCCACCACGTTGCAGGCGAAGGCGCCGGCCACCTCCATCAGCGGAAGGCCGGAGGCGGCGGCCAGCGGGAACCACATCGAGTTGTAGCCGAACCGATGGTGGATGTTGGCCAGCCCGACGACGAAGGGATCGTCCTGAAGCTGAAGGATGGTCTGGAGATGGTACAGGCCGGTGTCGTAGTGGGACGCGCCGTTGTAGACGCTCCATGCCCCCATCACCACGAAGGGCGGCACGACCAGAAGCGGCGGCACCCAGGCCCACAGCGGGTTCCCGCCGGGCACGAGGTGGCGCAGGTCCCGCCACAGCGCCGGAAAGGCCAGCATCCCCACGGGGATCGTCAGATAGGCGACGTATTTCAGCGGCGCCAGGAAATGCAGCGAGCCGGCGATGATCATCATCACCGCCATGCCGAGAAGGCCGAGATCGCCGACTGTCAGGCTTCCCGGGCTGGCGTCCCGAAACAGAAGTCTTCGTGCAAACAGGCCGTACCCGATAAACGAAAGCGCCAGCACGCAACTCACGACGACAACGAAAACCACGGCCCTGCCTCTCGGATATGCCAAACGGCGTAACCCTAGAAAAGCAAAGAAATCAAGTCAACTGCCCGACAAATACGAATGGGTTTTGACACGGCTTTTTCGGCGGGACTTTTCGGCGCGGCGCGGGGCCGGGCGCCGCGAAAGCGGGCCGGCCCCTTGGCCGCATCACACGTCCCAGAAGTGCGGCATGGCGTCGGTCACGGCGTAGCCGTCCACCCCCATCTTGCCCCAGGCCAGGTCATGAATGCCCATGCCGAAGGCCGGGGAGCCGGGCTGGAGCGAATAGTCGCCGTAATAGGCATTGGTGAACAGCGGCTTGGCGACCATGTCGGCGTCGCCGTATTTCGGCACGTTGAAGACGAGGTTGTGGTCGATCACCGGGTTGCCGGCGGTCAGCAACTCCAGATAGTCGTCCAGCGGCAGCGTCCCGGCGACCAGATTGCCGGTGATCGTGTTGTTGCGCGGCAGGCCGGCGTCGCCGTGCACCGGCGCCCATTCCACGCGGATGAAGTCGTGGTTGTTGGCGTCGATGATGGAGAAGTTGTTCGAAACGACGTTGTTGTCGCCGCCGTGGATCTGAACCCCCGCCCAGCCGGTGTTCTTCAGGAAGTTGTCGGCGACCGTCACGCCGCCGGCCATGTCGTCCAGATAGATGCCGAAGCCCTTCTGGCCGTAAATCCACTGGTCGGTGTTGCTGGTGGCGAGGCCGCTGGTGTTTTCCACCCAGTTGCCGCGGATGATGGTGCCGGTGTCCACGCCGGACCGTCCCAGCACCTCGATCCCGCCGCCGTCGGCCGTCTCCAGCCCGGTGTTGGTGACGTGGTTGTACTGGATGACGTTGTTGTGGTTGATGTTCGTGGAGTCCCAGTTCTTCAGCGAAATGCCGTAGCGCGCGCTGGAGTCCACGTCGTTGTTGGAGATGACGTTGTCGTCCACGCCGGTGCCGATGATGCCGGCCACGGCCTTGCGCACCTCGCCGATGTGGGCGATGTCGTTGGCGTAGATGCTGTTGGCGTTGCTGCGGCCGTCCAGCTCGATCCCGTTCACCGCCAGGTGGTCCAGCGTGTTGCCGGCGATCAGGTTGTGGCTCGACCCCGCCGTCAGCTTGATCGCCGTGCCGACGTTGAGGAAGCTGTTGTTGCCGATGTGGTTGTTGGACGCGTTGGTCAGCTCCAGCGCGTTGCCGCCGGTGGTGCCATTGGTGAAGCCCAGCCCTTCCACCGTCACGCCGCTCGCCCCGTTCAGCCGGACCAGCGTGCCGAGCCGCGCTACCTCCACGCCGTCCTGCGCGAGGTGGGCGGGGTCGGCCGGCTTGAAGACCAGATGCCCGTCCGACGCCCGCCACGCGAACTCGCCGGTCTGGTTCACGAAGGCCGGGTTGTTCAGCAGCTTGTAGGTGGATCCGTCGGTGAAGGGCAGCGAGGCGCCGTTCTTCAGGATGATCTGGTGGGTCGTCGCGTCGATGCTGGCCACGTCGGTCAGCGTGTCGGACAGCCGTTCGGTGTCCATCACCTGGATCTTGGTGCCGGGCGCGACGTCGGCGGCGGAGATGTCGCCGGTGTGGTAGCGGATGGCCCAGCCGCTTGGGCCGCCGGCTCCGTCGTCGGCGAAATACCAGCCGGAGGTCGGGTCGGCCGTGTCGAACAGGGCCTTTTCCGCCAGATGCTGCCGCACGCCGCCGATGGTCAGGTCCAGGTCGGACGCCGTCGCCAGCTTGGCGGAATAGATCCCGTTGCCCTCGCTGGTGACGTTGGTGACCACCTCGCCGCCGTCCAGGACGGGCTTCTCGCCGGGGTAGTTGTGGAAGCTGTGCCCGTTGTCGAGCGCCGTCAGCTCCAGCGTCTTGGTCAGGTGGTAGGTGCCTTCGCGGACGTAGGTCGTGTCGATGCTGCTGGTCCGCATGGCGTCGCGGGCGTGCTCCAGCGTCGCGAAGGGGCCGTCGGTGCCGTCGGCGTTGGGGGCCGCCAGCTTGCCCGACCAGCTGTCCTTGCCGTTGGCCGCCACGTAGAAGGCCGGCGCGGTCGGGGCCGGCGGCGGAGGCGGCGGGGCGGGCTTGAACAGGTCGGCCGAGGCGTCGACGTTCAGCGCGCCGCCCCAGTACAGCCCCTCCTGCCCCTTCACCACGTCCTTGCCGTCCACCACGCCCTTGTCGTAGGTGACGTTGCTGTCGGTCGCGGCGACGGTGTGGCCGTTGATGGTGACCGACTTGACGTAGAGGTTGCGGTCCTGGCCGTTGACGACGCTGTCGTTGTCGTACCAGACCTGCACCTTGTGGCCCTGGGTCGGGTCCAGGTCCACCTTGAAGTCGAAAGCCGTCGGGGTGCCGGAGGTGGCGCGGCCCTCGCCGATCACCTTGCCGTCGACCAGCAGCTTGAAGTGCGGCGGCACGCCGCCGGCGGACTGGCCCCAGGCGGTGACGACGATGTCGGCGGTCGCGACGGGCGGCGGCGGGGGAGGCGGCGGCGGGGGCACGTAGGGACCGCCGAAGTAATCCTCCGGCACGCCGAAGGTCAGGGCGCCGCCCCAATAGAGCCCTTCCTGCCCGGCGACGACGAACTTGCCGTCCACCGGCCCCTTGTCGTAGGAGGCGAGCGACGAGGTCGCCTTTATTTCCTGTCCGTCGATCGTGATGCCCTGGACGAACAGGTTGCGGTCTTGGCCGTTGACGGTGGCGTCGTTGTCGTACCAGACCTGGACCTTGTGCGCCTCGTTGGGGTCGACGTCGACCTTGAAGGCGTAACCGGTGGAGTTGGTGGCGTTCACCCAGGCGTCGCCGACCACCTTGTCGTCCACCAGCAGCTTGAAGTGGGGCGGCGTGCCGTTGGCGGCCACGCCCCAGGCGTTGACGACGATCTGGCTGGTCATGGTGGCCGGGGCGGAGGGCGGGGGCGCCGCCGGGGCCGAGGCGAACAGCGTCTGCGGCAGATCGACGTTCATCGCGCCGCGCCACCACATCTCCGTCTGGCCGGCGATGACGTTCTTGCCGTCGATGTCGCCGGTGTCGTAGGTGACCGACGGGTCGATGCTGAGGATCGGCGTGCCGTTGACTTCGAACGACTTGATGAAGAGGTTGCGGTCTTCCGTCCCCACCCAGCCGTCGTTGTCGTATTGCAGTTGCAGCCGGTGAGCCTGATCGGCCGGGACCTTGGCGCTGAAGGTGTAGCGGGACAGGGACGCGGAGGCGACCGTCGTCTGCCCGATTTCCACGCCGTCCAGCAACAGCTTGAAATGCGGCCACTTGCCACCCGCCGACGCACCCCAGGCGTTGACGGCAAAGGTCACATCCATAAGACCAGTAGTATCGGAAGCCATGTCAGACCTCGTAAGACCTTCGGCAATGCTTTAGCCGGAGGTTGGTCTGACTTAATTAAGCGGGTAATAAGATATTTGGTGAATATTGTGTTAACACTGTAAAAGCCCGTGACATAAAAGAGACTACTGTGATCGTTCAAAAATGTTTGCACATCGACAAGAAAGTCTGCACATGGACAAAATAGTTTGCTCGCAGTCGAGATCAGGCTTCCCCGCGGCATGCTCACTTG